>NZ_JABMCW010000687.1:0-901 GCF_013179705.1 Pseudomonas sp. CM25
CGGTGCTCAGGGTCACGGTGAACGGCTTGTCCAACGCCTTGTTCAGGCTGATGGTGAAGGTCGGCTCGGTGGCCTCGTTCACGGATACCTGATCGGCCACGATGGTGACCTTGACCAGATCGCCTTCGTTCTCGCCGCCTGGGTTACCTGGGGTACCCGGTTCGTCGGTTACTACGGTGCTGACTTTGGTGCTGCCCAGCTCCAGCTGCTCGAACTGGTCGGCGCCTTTGCCCGCGACGTCGGTCAGACCTTGGGTGATGGTCACCGGATCGTTGACGTAGACGTTGTCCGGCGCAGCCACGGTGGTGCTGCCGACCGACTCACCGGCCTTGATGGTCACGGTGGTGCCATCGGTCAGGGTGAAGGTCAGGCCCTTGTGATTGGTGACTGGCAGGGTTGGATCTGCGCTGACCAGGGTCACGGTGTAGGTGATCTTGCCGCCTTCGGTGACGGTGGTGTTATCCACAGTCAGTTCGGCAGTGACCGGGCTCTGCGTATCGGTGACGGCCACGGTAGCGGCTTTGCCGATCTCCAGGTTTTCCAGTTGCTCACCGACCACCTCAGCCTTGCTGATGCTGACGGTGATCTTGCCTTCGTCCTTGAACACGTCCTCGCCCTGCGCTGGTGCAGCGTAGGATTTGGTGGTCTCGCCGGCCGCGAAGGTCAGGGTGGCACCGGTGCTCAGGGTCACGGTGAACGGCTTGTCCAGCGCCTTGTTCAGGCTGATGGTGAAGGTCGGCTCTGTCGCTTCGTTGACCGACACCTGGTCTGCAATGATGGTGACCTTGACGATGTCGCCTTCGTTGCCTGGGGTACCTGGCTCGTCGGTAACGGTGGTGCTGACCTCGGTCTTGTCCAGGGTCAGGTTCTCGAACTTCCACGCATCCGCGCCGCTGACCGC
>NZ_JABMCW010000688.1:0-883 GCF_013179705.1 Pseudomonas sp. CM25
AGCCGTACGCTCACGAAGCCCAGGGTGACGACGTTTACCAGGATGCCGGCGAAATCAGCCTGGGCATCAAGTCGGCTGTCGATGCCACCGGTGCAGCGTTCGAGAACCTGGAGCTGGGCAACCCTGCTTCGGTAAAAGTTACCGACACCATCGACGAAGTTGTCGCCAAGTTGACCGCTACCGCCTCGGTGACCGAAGGCGGCGAGATCACCTACACCATCACGCTGACCAACAAAGACGGTCTGCCGATCAACAACCATTCGGAGCTGTTCTTCAAGCTGACCGATGGCACCACGGTTGTTGTACCGGCCAACAGCACCACAGGTTCTGCAACTGCAGTCGCACCGGACAACGTCTATGTGGGCACCAACGAGCCGGTGGTCAACGCCATCGAAGCAGTCAGCGGCGCAGATGCCTGGAAGTTCGAGAACCTGACCCTGGACAAGACCGAGGTCAGCACCACCGTTACCGACGAGCCAGGTACCCCGGGCAACGAAGGCGACATCGTCAAGGTCACCATCACTGCAGACCAGGTGTCTGTTGCTGAAAACGTCAAACCGACCTTCACCGTGCACATCAACACGGTGCTGGCGCATGACCTGACCGTGACCCTCAGCAACAACGCGGTTGTGACCATCAAGGCCGGTCAGACTTCGAGCGAGCCGTACGCTCACGAAGCCCAGGGTGACGACGTTTACCAGGATGCCGGCGAAATCAGCCTGGGCATCAAATCGGCTGTCGATGCCACCGGTGCAGCGTTCGAGAACCTGGAGCTGGGCAACCCTGCTTCGGTAAAAGTTACCGACACCATCGACGAAGTTGTCGCCAAGTTGACCGCTACCGCCTCGGTGACCGAAGGCGGTGAGATCACTTACACCGTGAC
>NZ_JABMCW010000689.1:0-867 GCF_013179705.1 Pseudomonas sp. CM25
GCCCTGAGGCAAGCCGATGCCAAACTCAAGCAAGAACCCGTGCATCTGATTGACGGACTTGGTGCGATCGCGGATCAGCGACTCGCGTAGGCGATGCAACACAGAAAGAGTCTGCTGGGCTTCGGACTTGGGCGAAACGAAACGCATTGAAGGGCGCGAAGCGGCTTCGCAGATAGCTTGCGCATCGACGAAGTCGTTTTTGTTGCCTTTGACAAAGGGCTTAACGAACTGAGGAGAGATCAGCTTGGCCTGATGTCCCAGAGCGGTCAGCTCACGAGCGACGAAATGTGCGCCGGCGCACGCTTCCATCACCACGGTGCACGCTGGCAGGTTGGCGAAGAACCGCATCATTTGCTGTCGTGAGAGCTTCTTGCGAAACAGCTCCCGGCCGGGCTTATCTTGGCCGTGCAGATGAAATGTGTGTTTGCCGAGGTCGATACCGACCAGTGCCAAATCGCTCATGATGATGGCCTCCAGAATGAAAACACCCTGCGAAAGCGTAGCCCTCGCAGGGTGTCGGGGTGACCATCTCATTAGCCGCCCCTGTGAGGGGCGGCCTTCTCGTGACAAAGTACCGATCGCAATGGCCTGCTTGGCAGGCCCCGGAGGCTTCAGAACCTGGACCCGGGCTCCAGCAGAAAGTCCATCTCTTCGCTGGTGCTCGGCCGCTCCAGCATCAGGTTGCGGTGCGGGAAGCGCCCGAACCGGGCAATCACCCGCTGATGCTGCTCGGCATAGTCGAGGAAGCCTTCGAACAACCGGCGGTTGGCCTCGGGCTGTTCATCCAGCAGTAGCTGGTAGCGCTCGACACACAGGTTCTGCCAGTCGAGCACCTCGGCGTGCTCCAGCACCAGCAGCACGAACACA
>NZ_JABMCW010000069.1:0-20822 GCF_013179705.1 Pseudomonas sp. CM25
GAGGTGCCCAGCAACGAGCCGGCCATGGCTGCGGTGCTGTCGGCAATCAGGGCGCGGCCCATCTTCGGCATGTGGCCGTCCTTGCCCATCAGGCCGGCGCGCTTGGCCACGCCGATCAGGGTACCGGAGTTGTCGAACAGGTCGACGAACAGGAAGGCGAAGATCACGCTGACCAGGCCCACGTCCAGCGCGCCGGCAATATCCAGTTGCAGGAAGGTGGGGGCCAGCGATGGCGGCATGGAGACAACACCGGCGAACGGCGTCACGCCCATCACGATCGAGGCGATGGTCACCGCCAGGATGCCGATCAGCACCGCGCCACGCACTTTCAGCGACTCCAGGCCGACGATCAGGAAGAAGCCCAGGGTGGCGAGGATAGGCGCTGGCTGCTTGAGGTCGCCCAGGCCCACCAGGGTAGCCGGGTTATCGACGACGATACCGGCATTGTGCAGCGCGATCAGCGCCAGGAACAGGCCGATGCCGGCAGCGATCGCCGAGCGCAGCGGTAGCGGGATGCTGTTCACGATCCATTCGCGGATGCGGAAGATCGACAGCAGGAAGAACATCACCGCCGACAGGAATACCGCGCCCAGCGCTACCTGCCAGGTGTGGCCCATGTGCAGCACCACGGTGTAGGTGAAGAACGCGTTCAGGCCCATGCCCGGCGCCAGGGCGATCGGGTAGTTGGCGATCAGGCCCATGGTGGTGGAGCCAATGGCCGCTGCCAGGCAGGTGGCGACGAAGATCGCGCCTTTGTCCATGCCGGTCTCGCCGAGAATGCTCGGGTTGACGAACAAGATATAGGCCATGGCCAGGAAGGTGGTGACGCCCGCGAGAATCTCGGTGCGCACATTGGTGTTGTGTGCTCTTAGTTGAAACAGCCTTTCCAGCATGCCCGCTCCCAAGGCGCCCCCGGGCGCCATGAATATATCGACCCCATCAGCAAAGCACAGACCGTACCGGTTGCCGTGGTTTAATCTGGGGCGGAAAAAGCCGCGCATCATACCAGCATGATTGCCAGGCGTTAATGGCGGTAGCGATTCACTGACAAGCTGGGCAGCATTTGAAGGAAGTGGTCATGCAGTTAGTGGACTATGAGCAGTTGAGCGAGCGACAGCGCGATTGCCTCGACACCTTGCAGTTACCCCTCGATCAGCAGTATTACGCAGGGGATATTGCAACCGCGTTGTATAGCCTGCTGAATGCGCGCAGCGACGACACCCGCGGGCTGGTGCTATTGCTGGACGAGATGCCTCGCGTGTTTCTACTGCTTCAGCGTGGTGCGTTTCTCCCCGCGTGGGCCCAGCCAGGTGCCGCAATTGTCAACGCGCTGCAGGTGGACCAGCGTTTTCAGGGGCTTGGCCTGGGCAGTGCATGCATGCGCGCACTCCCCGGACACGTTCGCGCCTTGTGGCCGGATGTCGACCGCCTGCAGTTGTCGGTGCACCCGGACAACCTCGCCGCCCTCGCGCTGTATCGCGCCACAGGCTGGCTGGACAGCGGTAACGGCTACCGTGCCAGGACCGGGTATGAGCGCCAGCTGACCCTCATGCTGTAGCCTCACACCCTGGCTGCGCCAAGCGCCCCGGCGCTTATCCCGCTGGCCTGCTGTGCAATTGGTCGCGTCCCGCCAGTGTGGGGAACAACTTTATCCACACCCCGGTCACCACCAGGGTGCCCACGCCCCCCATCACCACCGCCGGCACTGTGCCAAACCAGTGCGCGGTAACGCCCGATTCGAACTCGCCGAGCTGGTTCGAGGCACCGATGAACAAACCATTGACCGCGCTCACCCGCCCGCGCATTTCATCCGGTGTTTCCAACTGCACGAAGGAACTGCGGATGACCATGCTGATCATGTCTGCCGCGCCCAGCACCACCAGCACCGCGAGCGAAAACCAGAACGAGGTCGACAGGCCAAAGGCAATAGTCGCCACGCCGAATATTCCGACCGCAGTGAACATGGTCCGCCCCACATTCCGTTCGAACGGGAAGCGCGCCAGCCACACCGACATCAGCAACGCGCCTACCGCTGGCGCCGAGCGCAACAGGCCTAGGCCCAGCGGGCCGGTCAGCAGGATGTCCTTGGCAAACACCGGAAGCAGCGCAGTGGCCCCACCCAGCAGTACGGCGAACAGGTCCAGGGAAATGGCGCCGAGAATGTCGGGCCGGCTGCGGATGAAGCGGATGCCGGCCAGCAGTGACTCGATGCTGGCCCGCCCGCGCTGCATGACCTGGCCGCGGGCCTGCAGGCTCAGGGTGAGCACGCAGGCGATGGCGTACAGGGCCACCGTGGGGCCATACACCCAGATGCTGCCAAAGGCATACAGAAAGCCGCCCACCGCCGGCGCCACGATGGTTGCCGACTGGGTGGCCGACGCCGAAGCCGCCACGGCCCGCGGGAACAGCCCGGGCGGCACCACGTTGGGCAATAGCGCCTGGGTAGCCGGCATTTCGAACGAGCGCGTGGCGCCCAGCAGGAAGGCCAGGGCAAAGATCAGCTCGCGGCTGACGTTGTCGGTGGCGCTGCCCACGGCCAGCGCCAGGGCTATCAGCCCCTGCAGGCTCTGGCACAGGGCAGCGATCTTGCGCCGGTCATAGCGGTCGGCGACATGCCCGGTGTGCAGCATGAACAGCACTCGGGGCGCAAACTCGACCAGGCCGACCAGGCCCAGGTCCAGCACGCTGCCGGTCAGCTGGTAGAGGTGCCAGCCAATGGCCACGGTGAGCATCTGGAAGCCGCTGGCGGTGAACACGCGGGCCAGCCAGAAGGCCAGGAAAGGACGGTGGTGGCGCAACAACTGCGGTGCGGGATCGGACATCGGAAACCATGGGCCTCGGCGCAGTAGAGGGGGTGCGCAGCGTATCATCTGTTTGTAACAAACAGTTACTGTTTGCCTGAGTCGGCACCTTTTGACGCGCTTCGGAAGGGGGTGGGACAACCGGTCACGCGGCAAACAACCACACCGCCCGTCAGGCCATTCGGGACTATGCTTCCTAGCATTCGTTGATCTGCATCAACCGTTGCTTTTGCAACGTTCTGTTGACGAATTGGCCTTCGGGCCGGAATCCCTGCGATCGAACAGAACAATTCCAACGCGCCACACTCGACTACCGTGGGGGCAGTGGGCGACCGGGCCACAAGCCCGAACGCCGGATTATCTGAAGAGGAAGCACCATGTTCGGAATAGAGGCCTTAGAGCTCGCCCGAATGCAGTTTGCCTTTACCGTGTCGTTCCACATCCTGTTCCCGGCCATCACCATCGGCCTGGCGAGCTACCTGGCGGTCCTCGAAGGCCTATGGCTGCGGACCCACAACCAGGTCTACCGTGACCTCTATCATTTCTGGTCGAAGATCTTCGCCGTCAACTTCGGCATGGGCGTGGTCTCCGGGCTGGTCATGGCCTACCAGTTCGGTACCAACTGGAGCCGGTTTTCCGACTTCGCCGGTGCTGTCACCGGCCCGCTGCTCACCTACGAAGTCCTGACTGCCTTCTTCCTGGAGGCTGGTTTCCTCGGTGTCATGCTGTTTGGCTGGAACCGCGTCGGCCGTGGCCTGCACTTCTTCTCCACGCTGATGGTGGCGCTTGGCACCTTGGTTTCGACCTTCTGGATCCTGGCCTCCAACAGCTGGATGCAGACCCCGCAAGGCCACGAGATCATCGATGGCCGTGTGGTGCCGGTGGACTGGCTGGCGGTGATCTTCAACCCCTCGTTCCCCTACCGTCTGATGCACATGGCCACTGCCGCATTCGTCTCCACCGCGTTCTTCGTCGGTGCCTCGGCGGCCTGGCACCTGCTGCGCGGGCGTGATAACCCGGCCGTGCGCAAGATGCTGTCGATGGCCATGTGGATGGCGTTGGTGGTCGCCCCTGTCCAGGCGGTGATCGGCGATTTCCACGGCCTCAACACGCTCAAGCACCAACCGGTAAAAATTGCCGCGATCGAAGGCCACTGGGAGAACGTGCCCGGTGAACCGACCCCGCTGATCCTGTTCGGCATCCCCGACATGAAGGCCGAAACCACGCGCTTCAAGGTCGAGATCCCGGCGCTCGGCAGCCTGATCCTGACCCACAGCCTGGACCAGCAGGTCCCGGCCATGAAGGAATTCCCGCCCGAGGACCGGCCCAACTCGACCATTGTGTTCTGGTCGTTCCGGATCATGGTCGGGCTCGGTTTCCTGATGATCTTCGTTGGCCTGTGGAGCCTGTGGCTGCGCAAGCGCGGCACGCTCTACACCTCGCGCCCTTTCCTGCATGTGGCGCTGTGGATGGGGCCTTCCGGGCTGATCGCGTTGCTGGCCGGGTGGTTCACCACCGAAATCGGCCGCCAGCCCTGGGTGGTCTATGGCCTGATGCGCACTGCAGACGGTGTGTCCAACCACAGCTACGCCCAGCTTGGCTTCACCCTGGTGGCCTTCGTGGTGGTCTACTTCGCCCTGTTCGGTACCGGCCTTGGCTACATGATGCGGCTGGTGCGCAAAGGGCCGCAGACCGGCGAGGGCGATGAGCCGAACCCCGGTGGCCCTGGCCAGAAACGCACGCCGGCGCGGCCGCTGTCCGCCGCCGATGATGGCCGTGAGGCCAACTCCGCCAGCCTGAGCAAGGGGAACTGAGCCATGGGTATCGACCTTCCGCTGATCTGGGCCGTGATCATCATCTTCGGCGTCATGATGTACGTGGTGATGGACGGTTTCGACCTGGGCATCGGCATGCTCTTCCCGTTCGTCAAGGACGAGCATGACCGCGATGTGATGATGAACACCGTCGCCCCCGTGTGGGACGGCAACGAAACCTGGCTGGTGCTAGGCGGTGCCGGCCTGTTCGGTGCCTTCCCCATGGCCTACTCGGTGGTGCTCGAAGCGTTGTATCTGCCGCTGATCCTGATGCTTATCGGCCTGATCTTCCGCGGTGTGGCCTTCGAGTTCCGCTTCAAGGCCAAGGCTGACAAGCGGCATCTATGGGACAAGGCGTTCATCGGCGGCTCGCTGGTCGCCACCTTTTTCCAGGGTGTGGCCCTGGGCGCCTTCCTGGAGGGCTTCAAGGTGGTCGACCGGCATTTCGCCGGTGGTACCCTCGACTGGCTCACGCCGTTCAGCCTGTTCAGCGGGTTGGGGCTGATCGTTGCCTACACCCTGTTGGGGTGCACCTGGCTGATCATGAAGACCGAAGGGCCATTGCAGCGCAAGATGCATGACATTGCCCGGCCGCTGGCGCTGGTGCTGCTGGTGGTGATCGGCATCGTCAGCCTGTGGACGCCGATCGCTTATCCGCAGATCGCCGACCGCTGGTTCAGCATGCCTAACCTGCTTTGGTTCATGCCGGTGCCGCTGCTGGTGCTGGTGACCTTCTACGGCTTGCTCAAGGCGGTGGCGCGCAATGCGCACTACACGCCGTTCCTGCTCACCCTGGTGCTGATTTTCCTTGGCTACAGCGGGCTGGGCATCAGCCTGTGGCCGAACATCATCCCGCCGTCGATCTCGATCTGGGAGGCCGCGGCGCCACCGCAAAGCCAGGGCTTCATGCTGGTGGGTACGCTGTTCATCCTGCCGTTCATCCTGGGCTACACGTTCTGGAGCTACTACGTGTTCCGCGGCAAGGTCACCCATGAAGACGGTTATCACTAGGAGTTCCTCATGATGACGGGCAAGCATGGTCTTGAAGAGAAAAAACCGCTGTGGCAGCGGCTGGGCTGGCTGGTGCTGATCTGGGCGTTGAGCGTGGCGGCGCTAGGTGTGGCGGCCTGGGTGATGCGCCTGTTCATGGGGGCTGCGGGGTTGACCACCCATTGAAAGGCGGGGGGGCGCTGTGCGCCCCCTGACGTTTACTTGCGGGCCTTGAGGATCACGAACTTGGGCGTGGCGGCAACCTGCTCCACCCCTCGGAACAACCGCGCCAGCTTGCTGTGATAGCCCAGGTGCCGGTTGCCGACGATATACAGCGCCCCACCCACCACCAGCGCTTCGCGCGCCTGCTGGAACATGCGCCAGGCGAGAAAATCGCCCACCACCTGCTGCTGGTGGAACGGCGGGTTGCACAGCACCACGTCCAGCGACTGTTTTTCCACCCCTGCCAACCCATCGGCTGCCTCGAAGCTTGCCGGGCGCTCGCCCAGCGCGGCTTGCCAGTTCTCGCGCGCCGATTGCACTGCCATGTAAGACTCGTCGACCAGGGTGTACTGGGCGTCCGGGTTGGCCAGGGCACTGGCAATCGCCAGCACGCCGTTGCCACAACCCAGGTCCGCCACCCGCGCACGGCCGAGGTCGCGAGGCAGGTGCGGCAGGAATGCCCGAGTGCCGATATCAAGGCCTTCACGGCAGAACACGTTGGCGTGATTGAGCAGCTCCAGCTCCAGCTCCAGCGCCGGCACGTCAAGGCGGTAGCGGCTAGGGTAGGGAGAGCGTGCGACGGGCCGTTCGGCTACTGTCGCGGTCAGCAAGCGGGCCTTTTTCTCGGCCAGTGAAGCCTGTACCGGGCCGATGTACTTCTCCATCAGGTCGCCAGCGGCGCGTGGCAGGTGCTTGATCATTGCTCCGGCAATTACCTGTGCGCCGGGGGCCAGGTGGCCCTGCAGGCGGATCAGCTGTTCTTCCAGCAGCGCCAGAGTCTTGGGCACGCGCACCAGCACCCGGTCGAACGGGCCTTGCCATTGCTCGCTGGCCGGCACGAACGGCACGCTGTCGAACGCCAGGCCATTGCGTACCAGGTTCTTTTCCAGCGCCAGGTGCGCCAGGTGCGAGTCGCCGCTGCCAACTACCTGCATATGCCCCGCCAGGCTGGCAGCCACGGCGCCAAAGCTGTCATTGAGCACCAGCACCCGGCAGTCAGCCGCAGGCTTCTGCGCGTGCAACTGCGCAAGCAGGTACTCGTCGGCGGCATCGAAGGCCTGTAGCGGGTCGTTGGCCTGCTCCGGCTGGCGGATCAGGTCGAGTGCGGCGTAGGGGGTGGTCAACAGGGGCATGGCGTCTGGCTCGGGTACGAAACTGCCCGTTGCGGTTCGCCCCGGGCTTTGCCGGGCGATTCTACAGGGCTTTGCCCAAGGTCGCAGGATTGCCGGTCAGATCCAGCCGCGCAGGGCGGCGATGGCGATGGCGCCAGCCTTGTTGGCGGCGTTGGTCTTGGTGATAACACTGCGGATGTGGAAGTTGACCGTGCTCTGCGACAGCGACAGGATGCAGGCCACGTCGGCGGCGGTCTTGCCGGCGGCCGACCATCTCAGTACTTCCAGCTCGCGCTCGCTCATTTTAGGTTGTGGCGGGCACAGGGCATTGAGGTGGTGTTCGCCAAGCACCGCATGCAGGGTATGGCAAAGCCACTGCACACTGCCGGCTTTGTCATAGAGCTCATTGATGTCGATATTGACGGCGGGCCTGGCCACGCTGATCTGGCTTTCGTTGTGCTGCAGATCGTGCAAGGACTGCGTCCAGCCATGGCGCAGGCCATGCTTGCAGGCTGCCTCGCGATAATGCGGGGCCTCACTATAGAGCTCGTCGGTCCACAGTACCGGCAGGGTAGAACTGTGGCTCACGTTGGCGGCCGCGTCTTGCTTGTAGAACTCATCGCGCTGATAGCGCTGTATCCACTCGTCCGGGTAGTTGCTGTAAAGGTAGACCCGAGGGGTTTGCGTGGCGATCTGAATGCGAATGTTCAGCCCCAGGTAATCCATGCCAAGGTCCTGCGCCAGATGCACCGCGATATCGAACAGCCTTCGGGGGCTGCGTTCGCTTACAAACGCATGAAGATGCTCGGGTTTCCAGTGCAGCATCTGTAAAACTCCTGGAGGTTGCTGGGCCCAATCCGTTTGGGTACCCGCATGATTGTAGGAAACTACCTACCATATCGCTGGGTTTTTTTTGTTATAGCGATCAGGTTTTTCTGCGACTTCGGCAGGATCGCCCTGGCGGAGGCCCTACAAAGCAATGGTTTTTATCCAGGCCGCTTTGGGCGACACTGTGCGCATGTCAACTTTGGAGCCCGTTATGACCGCCAGCGCCGAAAAATTCACCCGGCAGACCCTGCTCGATGTTCAGCCCCTGACGCCGAACCTCTTCAGCCTGCGGGTTACGCGCGATGCCGGGTTCCGCTTCCGTTCCGGCCAGTTTGCCCGGCTGGGCGTGACCAAGGCCGATGGCAGCGTGGTGTGGCGTGCCTATTCCATGGTCAGTGCGCCGCATGACGAGCACCTGGACTTTTTCTCCATCGTGGTGCCAGGGGGGGAGTTCACCAGTGAGTTGAGCCGGCTGGGGGCAGGGGACACCTTGTTGATCGATCGCCAGGCGTTCGGCTTCCTTACCCTCGACCGCTTCGTCGGTGGCCGCGACCTGTGGTTGCTGGCGACCGGTACTGGCATTGCGCCATTTATGTCGATCCTGCAGGACTTCGAGGCCTGGGAGCGCTTTGACAGCATCAAGCTGGTGTACTCGGTGCGTGAAGCGAAAGAGCTGGCTTATGTGGCTGAAATTGCCGGGTTGGAGCAGCGCGACTACTTGGCCGAGTTTGCCGGCAAGTTGCAGTTCATTCCGGTGGTGACCCGTGAACAGCACCCGGGGGCATTGAATCAGCGTATTACCACACTGATCGAGAATGGCGAGCTGGAGAAGGCGGCGGGGCTGGCGCTTTCGCCGGAGCATTCTCGGGTGATGCTGTGCGGCAACCCGGAGATGATCGACGAGACGCGCAAGGTGTTGAAGGCGCGTGACCTGCAGTTGAGCCTGAGCAAGCGGCCGGGCCAGGTGGCGGTGGAAAACTACTGGTGATAATGGGGGGCGCTCAGCGCCCCCCAGCGGTCTCAAGGCAACCGGTTCTGGTTTTGCGTCTTGAGCAAATCGCGAATTTCGGTCAGCAAGGTTTCTTCAGCGGAGGGCACAGGCGGCGCACTCGGTGCCACGGCCTCTTCACGCTTGAGCCTGTTGATTGCCTTGACCCCCATGAAAATGGCAAAGGCCACGATGACGAAGTCGATCACGGTCTGGATGAACTTGCCATAAGCCAGCACCACCGCCGGGATGTCGCCTTCGGCAGCCTTCAGGGTAATGGCCAGGTCGCTGAAGTCCACGCCACCGATCAGCAGGCCCAGTGGCGGCATGACCACATCACCGACGAAGGACGAGACGATCTTGCCGAAGGCCGCGCCGATGATGATACCGACCGCCATGTCGACGACATTGCCTTTGACCGCGAAGGCCTTGAACTCACTGATCATGCCCATGTTGGGTTCCTTGTAACAAAAGGTAAGGTTAACGCAGTGTAAGCCACTAAAACGCTTCATGCGGTGTTCAGGGCTACTGACTGCGGTTGCAACGAATAGTTTTGTCGCATCCCGAGGCGTTCGAGACACGCTCGGCTCGGCTATGATGGCGGTTTTTTCCAGGAGACCCCACCCATGGCCAAGGCCAAGCGCTTGTATGGCTGCACCGAGTGCGGCGCGACCTTCCCCAAATGGGCCGGCCAGTGCGGCGAATGCGGGGCCTGGAATACCCTGGTCGAGACCATGATCGAAAGCGGTGGTGCCGCTGCGCCCAGTAGCGGCCGTGCCGGCTGGACCGGGCAACAGGCGCAGATCAAGACCCTGGCCGAGGTCAGTGTCGAGGAAATCCCGCGCTTCTCCACCAGCAGTACCGAGCTGGATCGCGTGCTGGGTGGCGGCCTGGTGGATGGCTCGGTGGTGCTGATTGGGGGCGACCCCGGTATCGGCAAGTCGACCATCCTGCTGCAGACATTGTGCAACATCGCCGTGGGCATGCCGGCGCTGTACGTCACCGGTGAGGAGTCGCAACAGCAGGTGGCCATGCGCTCGCGGCGCCTGGGCCTGCCCCAGGACCAGCTCAAGGTGATGACCGAAACCTGCATCGAAACCATCATTGCCACCGCCCGCCAGGAAAAGCCGCGGGTGATGGTGATCGACTCGATCCAGACCATTTTCACCGAACAGTTGCAATCAGCCCCCGGCGGTGTGGCCCAGGTGCGCGAGAGCACGGCGTTGCTGGTGCGCTACGCCAAGCAGAGCGGTACCGCGATTTTCCTGGTCGGTCACGTCACCAAGGAAGGCTCGCTGGCCGGCCCGCGGGTACTTGAGCACATGGTCGACACCGTGCTGTATTTCGAAGGTGAGTCCGATGGCCGCCTGCGCCTGTTGCGCGCGGTGAAGAACCGCTTTGGCGCAGTCAACGAGCTGGGCGTGTTCGGCATGACCGACCGGGGCCTGAAAGAGGTCTCCAACCCGTCGGCGATCTTCCTCAACCGGGCCCAGGAAGAAGTGCCAGGCAGTGTGGTGATGGCAACCTGGGAGGGCACCCGGCCGATGCTGGTGGAGGTGCAGGCGCTGGTCGATGACAGCCACCTGGCCAACCCGCGTCGGGTAACCCTGGGCCTGGACCAGAATCGCCTGGCCATGTTGCTGGCGGTTTTGCACCGTCACGGTGGTATTCCCACCCATGACCAGGACGTGTTCCTCAACGTGGTGGGCGGGGTGAAGGTGCTGGAAACGGCCTCGGACCTGGCGCTGCTGGCGGCGGTGATGTCCAGCTTGCGCAATCGGCCATTGGCCCATGGCCTGCTGGTGTTTGGCGAGATCGGCCTGTCGGGCGAGGTGCGGCCGGTGCCCAGTGGCCAGGAGCGGCTTAAAGAGGCGGCCAAGCATGGTTTCAAGCGGGCCATCGTGCCCAAGGGTAATGCGCCGAAAGATCCGCCGGCAGGGTTGCAGGTTATTGCCGTGACCCGGCTGGAACAGGCGCTGGATGCATTGTTCGAGTGATCCTTGGCCTGTCAGGGCCCTATCGCCGGCAAGCCAGCTCCCACAGGTACTGCACAGGATTCGGAACCTGTGGCGTTCTTGTGGGAGCTGGCTTGTCGGCGATAGGGCCTGACAGGCAAACGAAAAAGGGGCCGACGATGCGCGTCGGCCCCTCCACTTCACCGCTCAGTCAGCGGTCAATGTTCGGCAACCGCCGCACGCCTGACTGTCTCGTTGCCATGCTCGTCCATTTCCAGCATCGGCACTTCATTGCCTTCGGCATCGAACAGCTTGCCATCCTTGAAGTAGTCCCCGTCACGCAGCGCGGAAATGTCCGAATACTGGATGGTGCGCTCGTAGGCTGCAGCGAACACCGACTGGTTTTCCGAGTTGCCGGTGGTGAAGTGGTTGAAGATCAGGTTCAGCAGGATGGCCATGATCGCCGCCGAGCTGATGCCCGAGTGGAAGATGGTCTCGAACCAGTTCGGGAAGTGGTGATAGAAGTTGGGTGCGGCAATCGGGATCATGCCGAAGCCCAGCGAGGCCGCGACGATGATCAGGTTGACGTTGTTCTTGTAGCTGACCTTGGACAGGGTGCGAATACCACTGGCCGCCACGGTGCCGAACAGCACGATGCCGGCGCCGCCCAGTACCGGGGTAGGGACGGCGGCGATGACCCGGCCCATGACTGGCAGCAGGCCGAGCACCACCAGGATCACGCCACCGGTGGCTACCACGTAGCGGCTCTTGACCCCGGTTACGGCGACCAGGCCAACGTTCTGGGCGAATGCGCTCTGGGTGAACGAACCGAAGATCGGCGCCAGGATGCTCGACGCCATGTCGGCGCGCAGGCCGTTGCCCAGGCGCTTGGAGTCGACCTTGGTGTCGATGATCTCACCCACGGCGAGTATATCGGCCGAGGTTTCCACCAGGGTCACCATGATCACGATGCACATCGACAGGATCGCGGCAATGTGGAATTCCGGCATGCCGAAGTGGAACGGCGTGGGGAAGGCGAACATCGGCCCTTCGGCGACCTTGCTGAAGTCGGTCATGCCCAGCGCCCAGGCGATCAAGGTGCCGACCACCATGGCCAGCAGGATCGACAGGCGCGAGATGGTCGCGCTGCCCAGCTTGCTCAGCAGCAGCACGATGGCGAAGGTCAGCGCCGCCAGGCCGATGTTGGCCATGCTGCCGAACTCCGGCGAGGCGCTGTTGCCACCCATCACCCAGCGCGCGGCAACCGGCATCAGGGTCAGGCCGATGATGGTGATGACGATACCGGTCACCAGCGGCGGAAAGAACTTGGTGATGCGTGAGAACACCGGGGTGATCAGAAAGCCGATCAGCGAGGCTGCCATGACCGCACCGAGCACGCCCGGCAGACCACCACCGCCTTCGCTGCTGAGGATTGCGCCCATGGTCGCCACACCGGCGAAGGACACGCCCTGCACCAGCGGCAATTGACAGCCGAAGAACGGCAAGCCGAGGGTTTGCAGCAGGGTGGCCAGGCCACCGGCAAACAGCGAAGCGGCGATCAGCATGCCGATTTCGGCGCCATTCAGGCCTGCGGCCTGCCCCAGGATCAGGGGCACCGCGACGATCCCGCCATACATGGTCAGCACATGCTGCAGACCATAGGCCAGGTTGGCTCCAAGGCCGAGGTTTTCATCCTCGGGGCGCGGGGCGGGAGACGTGCTAGGGGACGTAGTCATGGAGCAGGCTCTCTGTTTATTTTTGTGTTGCTACTGTAGACACTTCCTACAAATGATTGCCACAAGAATTGTATACAATATTTTGATCGGAGCGCGCACAAGGCGGCGCTCCAGACGTGCGAGAACCCAATGCAGAAGGCGTACCAACTCATCAAATGCTGTACTAGAGGGGTGTGTACAAAGCATTGCTACCCAGGCTTAAAGCTGTCTGGGTAGACAGGAAACACAAGGCGGGGAGGCTATTAGCTAGCTAAGAGATTTCATTATTCGATCAGTTCGCGCAGCTCACGCATCATTTCGGTGCTGTCAGCCACGTTCAATTCCACAAGACGGTGCAGGTGGGTCAGCGATTCGATGTCGATGTAGAGGCAGATGAAGCCCAGACGCGTGGCTTCTTCATGGCGCAGTTCCACCTGCATCTGCACGCGGGTGTCGAGGGCGAGGTGGATGACTGCGTCGAAATCCTGAGTCAGGTCGGCGTCCCAATGGGCGGGTCGCTCGACCAGCAAGCCTTTGAGTGAAAGGTCCAGCAGTTTCACCGGCCAGCGGCGATCGCCCTGGCGCAGCTCGGTAGGGGCGTCGAAGGCAATACGCTGGAAACGGCGGCGGTCGTCGGCGGAAGTGGTCATGGCGGGCCCCTCGTCAGTTGCACTGACTATAGACCAGCCATGGCCTTGTTTGACGAATGATGAGCGGCAAGCAGCATTGATGAAAATAGCCGCCCCATTCGATTTCACCTGTCGACGAAATTCAGATCCA
Organism: Pseudomonas sp. CM25; assembly: GCF_013179705.1. NCBI lineage: Bacteria > Pseudomonadati > Pseudomonadota > Gammaproteobacteria > Pseudomonadales > Pseudomonadaceae > Pseudomonas > Pseudomonas sp. CM25. Next base: position 13,206 of record NZ_JABMCW010000069.1, read on the forward strand.
CCACTTGGTAAAAGGCTTTGTCGGTTTCGGCAATTTCCCATACACCCAGCAGCACGTGATAACCCTTGCGCTCAGGCAGGAGCAGTTTGTGAACAGTCGGTTGCTCGGGCCACATTTCATTGTCCGTGAAACCCCAATAGGGTTGTCGTTCATTGAGATAAGACTTGAATGGTTTGGATTCGAACTGTTCACGGGCCAGCGGCTGTCTGTGATCCCAGCCGTCTTTGGTGATGAAATAGTTGAAACGACGGTATTTGTGGCGTGCACTGAATTGCCAGACAAACTCAAGGGGCGTGCCACTGATCACATCATGCTTGTCCCAGTCGATATCGGTCTTGTCCAGATATGCGGCAGCCGGTCTTTCGCCGCTGGCAATTTTGCCATCGGCGGGTGGCGCCATATTGGGTACATCGTCTTTGGCGTATGGGTCGGTTATTCCCCCGCTCGTTTCGGGGAAAAACTTGCCACTTTCGATGCCATTGTGAAGGTTTCCTTCGATCTGGCCCCGTTCCTCGGCGAACGTGGCTCGACTCTTGGGCGTGGTTATTGATCCATGCGCGGGGGTAATGGGGGCTGATGCCGGTTTCCGAATCGTCATGATCTTTCCCTTTAGCGAGTCCCAGAAAACTGCTGGACATTGGTTGTGTGCTTGTTCGCAAGCGGTACTTCTCAGATGGCAACCCGAAGCCCTGGTCATTGAATGCGTGCGCGCCGCCATTCACAACTGGCAGAAATGTCAGGTAGTTGGTGGAGATGGTCGGAACCGCACAACGCGGGGAATGCGGGCGGCAGCGTTCTAGAGCGCGCCGCTGGCCGGGGGTGAGTGCCAATTCGATATGGTAAAGCAGCCAAGCAGGCCCTAGACTCAAGGAGCTGTCTATTCCAACCACTTAGCTGGAAGCATGCCATGAACAACAATAACAGCCTGCTACGCCACATCCCGTGGCTGGCGCTGGCGGTCATAGGAGCCTGCGCGCTGGGTGTTGTCGCCCTGCGTCGTGGTGAAGCGATCAATGCCTTGTGGATCGTGGTCGCTTCGGTGGCCATCTACCTGGTCGCCTACCGTTACTACAGCCTGTTCATCGCCACCAAGGTGATGCAACTCGACCCTCGCCGAGCCACCCCAGCGGTGCTCAACAACGATGGCCTGGACTACGTTCCGACCAACAAGCACATCCTCTTCGGTCACCACTTCGCCGCCATCGCTGGCGCCGGCCCGCTGGTCGGCCCGGTGCTTGCCGCGCAAATGGGCTACCTGCCCGGCACGTTGTGGCTGATTGCCGGCGTGGTACTGGCCGGTGCGGTGCAGGACTTCATGGTCCTGTTCCTGTCTACCCGCCGCAATGGCCGCTCGCTGGGCGACATGGTGCGCGAGGAGATGGGCCGCATTCCCGGCACCATCGCCTTGTTCGGCTGCTTCCTGATCATGATCATCATCCTCGCGGTGCTGGCGCTGATCGTGGTCAAGGCCCTGGCCGAAAGCCCATGGGGCATGTTCACGGTGATGGCGACCATCCCGATCGCGATGTTCATGGGCATCTACATGCGCTACATCCGCCCGGGCCGCATCGGCGAAATCTCGGTTATCGGTGTTGTCCTGCTGCTGACCTCGATCTGGCTGGGGGGCCAGATTGCCGCGGATCCGACCTGGGGCCCGGCGTTCACCTTCACCGGGGTGCAGATCACCTGGATGCTGGTGGGTTACGGTTTCGTCGCCGCTGTGCTGCCGGTCTGGCTGGTGCTGGCACCGCGTGACTACCTGTCGACCTTCCTCAAAATCGGCACCATCGTCGGCCTGGCCATCGGTATCCTGATCATCGCGCCCGAGCTGAAAATGCCGGCGCTGACCCAGTTCACCGACGGCACCGGCCCGGTGTGGAAGGGCACCTTGTTCCCGTTCCTGTTCATCACCATCGCTTGCGGTGCGGTGTCCGGTTTCCACGCGCTGATCTCCTCGGGCACCACGCCCAAGCTGCTGGATAACGAAACCAACGCCCGCTACATCGGCTACGGCGGCATGTTGATGGAGTCGTTCGTCGCCATCATGGCCATGGTCGCCGCCTCGGTGATCGAGCCGGGTGTGTACTTCGCCATGAACAGCCCGGCTGCAGTGGTCGGTGCCGATGTCGTGTCGGTGGCGCAGACGGTCAGCAGCTGGGGCTTCCTGATCACGCCGGAGCAACTGGAGGCGGTTGCCCGCGATATCGGCGAGCACACCGTGCTGGCTCGCGCCGGCGGTGCGCCGACCCTGGCGGTGGGTATCGCGCAAATCCTGCACCAGGTGCTGCCGGGTGAAAACACCATGGCCTTCTGGTACCACTTCGCGATCCTGTTCGAGGCGCTGTTCATCCTTACCGCAGTAGACGCCGGGACCCGTGCCGGGCGCTTCATGCTGCAGGACCTGCTGGGCAGCTTCGTACCTGCACTCAAGCGCACCGAATCGTGGGGGGCAAACCTGCTCGCCACTGCTGGCTGCGTGGCCATGTGGGGCTACCTGTTGTATCAAGGGGTGATCGACCCGTTGGGCGGCATCAATACCCTGTGGCCGCTGTTCGGTATCTCCAACCAGATGCTGGCGGGTATCGCCTTGATGCTCGGCACCGTTGTGCTGATCAAGATGAAGCGTCAACGCTACATCTGGGTCACACTGCTGCCGGCCGTCTGGCTGCTGATCTGCACCACCGCCGCAGGCCTGATCAAGCTGTTCGACCCGAACCCGGCAGTTGGTTTCCTGGCCCTGGCCAACAAGTACAGCACCGCGCTGGATGCCGGGCAGGTGCTGGCCCCGGCCAAGGACATCGGCCAGATGCAACACGTGATTTTCAACGCCTACACCAACGCTGGCCTCACCATCCTGTTCTTGCTGGTGGTCTTCAGCATCCTGTTCTTCGCCCTCAAGGTTGGCTACGCCGCCTGGGGTCGCAAGGAGCGTACCGACAAGGAAACGCCGTTCCAGGCGTTGCCTGACGCGTAATCGAGAGGACTGCAGTTATGTTCAACGACCTGGGTCGACTGGGTAAATACCTGGGGCAGGCAGCCCGCCTGATGGTCGGCATGCCCGACTACGACAACTACGTCGAGCACATGCAGAAGACGCACCCGGACAAGCCGGTCATGACGTACGAGGAATTTTTCCGCGAACGTCAGGAAGCGCGATACGGTGGCAAGTCCGGGCCCAAGTGCTGCTGAACCTGGGGGCTGGCGCGGTCCTGTAGGAGCGGCCTTGTGTCGCGAAAGGGCCGCGGAGCGGCCCCAGGTTTCCAGCTTTGCAGCAAATATCGCCGGGGCCGCTTTGCGGCCCTTTCGCGACACAAGGCCGCTCCTACAGGGATCGCGCCACCTTCCAAATTCCCACTGCACAGGAGATGTTCTGCGTGCAGACGCCTATTCCCGTAACCGTACTCACCGGCTTCCTGGGTGCCGGCAAGACCACCCTGCTCAAGCACATGCTCAAGGCCGAGCACGGCCTGAAGATCGCGGTGATCGAAAACGAATTCAGCGAGGCCGGCATCGACAGCCAGCTGCTGGGCGACGAGCCGGTGCAGGTGATGACCCTGGCCAACGGCTGCGTCTGCTGCAGCATCCATGGCGACCTGACCCGCGCCTTGTACCTGCTGCTCGAACGCCTGGACGCCGGCGAAATCGCCTTCGACCGCCTGGTGATCGAATGCACCGGCCTGGCCGACCCGGCGCCGGTGGCACAGACTTTTTTCATTGATGAGGAACTGCGTGAGCGCTATATCCTCGACGGTATCATCACCCTGGTCGATGCCGCTCATGCCGAGGTGCACCTGACCCAGGCCATTGCCCAGGCCCAGGTCGGCTTTGCCGATCGCTTGCTGCTTAGCAAGACCGACCTGGTCGAGCCCGCTGCGGTCGAAGCTCTGAGCGAGCGCCTGGTGCGTATCAATGGCAGGGCCGCTATTCGCACCGTCGACCACGGCCGCGTCGACCTGGCCGAGCTGCTGGATGTGCGGGGTTTCAACCTCAACCCCGACCTGGGCGCGAACCTGAAACCCACGTTACGCCCAGTACTCAAGCCTGCCACCCCGGACCGCATCTCTACCCTGGTGCTGCGCACAGAAACCGCGCTGGATATCGACCGCCTCAGCGCGTTCATGAACGAGCTGCTGGAAACCCACGGCAAACAGCTGTTGCGCTACAAAGGCGTGCTGAATATTGCCGGCGAAGACCGCAAGCTGGTGTTCCAGGGGGTGCTCAAGCTCTACGGCTTCGACTGGGACGCCGAATGGGCCGAAGGGGAAACACGCGAAAGCGTCATGGTATTCATTGCCGACGAACTGCCCGAAGCTATGATTCGGGCTGGGTTCGAGGCGTTGGCTGCGGGCTGATCCGGCGCGGCGTCTGCGCTGCGAACCACTGCGGCCATGAGCTGCGGTGGCGGGTTTGGACCTCGATGCACGGGATCAGGCGCTCGGTCAGTACGGCGGTTTGCCGCACCGCCTTGGCAGTGCGGTACTTGATGCTGTGTATGCACTCGCGGTCGCCGAACTCGCAGCGGTTCAGCGCGGTCCCCCCGCAGGGGCCGTTGGCCAGGCCCTTGGGGCAGGATTCCGGACAGATATACAAGGTATCTTCCAGGCGGCAGGTGCCGCAGGTGTCACAACCCAGCAGCGGCCGCTTCACGCTGCGCTCCACACTGTGCAGCACTTGTGCGCCCAGGCGCGTTGCCCATAGTGGCTGGCTCACCGCCCAACCAAAAGCCTTGCTCAAGGCGTTGCCGCGGCTGAACAGCAGTGAATGCATGCCATGCATGAGGTGATAGCGCGCTTTCTCCTTGAATGAGGCATCGATCCGCGACTCGCCCGCGCGCCATGCGGCCTGCGGCGGATGGAAACTGACTGCCGGCAGACCGGGCAGCTGCCAGCTTTCGTGCCAGGCGGGTGCCCACTGCTCCAGCGTGTGGACCTGCGTTTGCCAGTGCTCGATGCGGGCCTCCAGGGCCAGCAATTGCTTGAGCTCATGAATTCCCGACAAGTGCACCCCGGCGTAGCCCATCAGCTTCACACCGATGATCTGCAAGGCCAGGCGGTCGACGCTGCGCGCCTGGGTAAACGCCTTGGACTGTGCCGCTTCGGCTTCGAGCATGTCACGCATGGACGGCGACACGGTCACGCCCGCCACGTGGTCGAGCATGGCCGCACGCCCATGGGTCAGGCTCATCAGGCAGGCGAGCATTGGCTTGGGCGAGGCCTGGCGGTTCATCCAGTGCATGGCTTCCTGATGCTTGTCGGCATCGAAGCCCAGTTGCAGGGTGAGAAAGTCGGCACCCGCCGCCAGTTTTTTCTCGGCCTTGAAATACTGGGCGCCGCCTTCTTCTTCGCAGTACTTGAACGGGTTGAGCGCGGCGCCAAGCAACCAGTGTGGGCAAGCCTGACGGGCGATCTGCAGTGCGGCGACCGACTCCAGATAGCGTACCGGCCGCTGGCCTGGCTGGTGGCCGGGCAGGCGGTCGCCCGTGAGCAGCAATAGCTGGTCAAGGCCGGCAGCGTCCATGCGTTGCAATTGCGCGAGCAGGTGCTGGCGCTCGCGGTCCTTGCCGGAAAAGTGCGGCAGCACCGGCAGTGGCTTGCTGAACGAGGCGTGGGCGTCGAGCGGCGACATGTCCAGCGGGCTGCCGACACGGTCGCCAATGGCCACGGTCATCGGCCAGCCGCACAGGTGCGCACGGGCCATGATCGCCTCCATGGCGGCGAAGCGTTCTGCGGAAGGCTTGGGGACGAACTCCATGACGCAGACGAAGTGTTGTTCGCGCAGCGCGGTTTTCAGCAGGCTCATGGGGCCGGGCACCTGGGTTGGTCAGGGTGGCATTGTGCGGCAGAAGACGGGTCAGGTCATGTCCGGATGCGCAGGGTGGTGCTCTGAATGAGACACACAGGCCCGTACCGGTCCTGAAACATGATCATGAGAAATTCTTGAGTTCATCTCAAATTTAATGAGTTTGTTTCAAAAGGCCATCCGCCGGAAAATTCTCTTATTCATTTATGCAGGCTAAGGGACAACACATGGCACTGGCACACAACCTGGGCTTTCCACATATCGAAGGTGACCTCGAGCTGCGTGCGCGCCACTGGCAGATGCAGAAAGACGCCGGCATCGAGCTGCTGTCACTCGGCAACACGGCATGGGGCGATCACGCGCTGGCCACTGGGGATCAGCCGTTTGCCGTGAACTGGGAGCATCTCTTCGAAGAAGTGGAGCAAGCCAAGGCGCTTGGTCATACGGTCAAGCCGGTGCTGATCGGCCCTTTGACCTACCTGTGGCTGGGCAAGACCCACGGCGGCGACTGCGACAAGCTGGAGCTGCTCGATCGCCTGCTGCCAGTGTATGACCAGGCCCTCAACCGCCTGGCTGCCCTGGGCGTCGAATGGGTGCAGATCGATGAGCCGATCCTCGCCCAGGCGCTGCCACAGGACTGGAAAAACGCCTACGAGCGCGTCTACAACATTCTTCAGCGCGCTCCGCTGAAAAAGCTGATCGCCACTTACTCCGGTGGCCTGGATGGCAACCTCGGCCTGGCCGCCAACCTGCCGGTCGATGGCCTGCATATCGACCTGGTCCAGGCCCCTGAGCAGTACCCGACCATCCTTGATCGCCTGCCGACCTACAAGGTGTTGTCGCTGGGCCTGATCGACGGCGCCGATGCCGCACCTTGCGACCGGCAAACGACCCTGAACCTGCTGCGTGATGCTCACGAGCGCCTGGGTGAGCGGCTGTGGCTGGCGCCCTCCTGCTCGCTGCTGCGCAGCCCGGTGGAGTTGGCCGTGCAGAAATGCCAGCAAGTGGCGGCGCTGGCGGCGGAGCTGCAGCAGAACCGCATCGCGGCTTGATCATGGGTGGCCAGGGCAGGCTACGTAAAACCCTTGTAATGCCGGCTCAAATCAATCCGGGATCAACGCTCGATCGCCAGAGCCACCCCTTGGCCACCGCCAATGCACAGGGTAGCCAGGCCTTTCCTGGCATCGCGCTTGATCATCTCGTGCAGCAAGGTCACCAGTACCCGGCACCCGGACGCCCCAATCGGGTGGCCGAGGGCAATCGCCCCGCCATTCACGTTGACCCGCGAAGCATCCCACTCCAGTGCCTTGCCCACGGCCAGCGCTTGCGCGGCAAAGGCTTCGTTGGCTTCGATCAGGTCCAGATCGGCCAACTGCCAGCCGGCTTTGTCCAGGCAGCGCTGGGTGGCCGAAACCGGGCCGATACCCATGATCGCCGGGTCTACACCGGCGCTTGCATACGCTGCCACCCTGGCCAGCACCGGCAAGCCCAACGCCTTGGCTTTGCTGGCACTCATCAGCAGCACGGCGGCGGCGCCGTCATTCAGGCTGGAAGCATTGCCTGCGGTGACGCTGCCATCCTTCTTGAACGCCGGGCGCAGTTTGCCCAGGGATTCGGCGGTGGTGTCCGTGCGTGGTTGTTCGTCACGGGCAAACACCTTTGGGTCGCCCTTTTTCTGCGGTAGCACGATTGGGGTGATTTCGTCATCGAAACGGCCAGCCTCGATAGCCGCCACCGCTTTGAGCTGCGATTCGGCGGCGAAGGCATCCTGCTGTTCACGGCTGAGGCCGTACTTGGCCACCAGGTTTTCGGCGGTGA
>NZ_JABMCW010000690.1:0-838 GCF_013179705.1 Pseudomonas sp. CM25
ACCAGCACTACGCCTTGCAGGATGCGGTTCAGGCGCACCGCGACCTTGAAGCCCGCAGGACCACCGGCTCGTCGATCTTCGTCATCTGAAGAGGGCAACTGCATGCACATCGAACAACTGACCTGCGCGATCGGGGCCGAGGTGAGGGGTGTCAACCTGGCCGACGCGATCCATGACGACGACCTGTTCGCCCAGCTACGCCAGCAGTTGCTCCAGCACCGTGTGCTGTTCCTGCGCGACCAGCACTTCAGTCGCGCCGAGCATGTGGCCTTCGCCCGTCGCTTCGGCGAACTGGAGGATCACCCGGTTGCCGGCAGCGACCCTGAACACCCGGGCCTGGTGCAGATCTACAAGCGCCCGGATCAGCCCAACGACCGCTATGAAAATGCCTGGCATACCGACGCCACCTGGCGCGATTCACCGCCCATGGGCTGCGTTCTTCGCTGTATCGAATGCCCACCGGTGGGTGGCGACACCTTGTGGGCGAACATGGTCCTGGCCTTTGCCAACCTGCCCTCCGATGTGAAAGCCAGGATCGAAGGCCTGCGGGCCCGCCACAGCATCGAAGCCAGCTTCGGCGCCGCCATGCCGATGGAAAAGCGCCTGGCGCTCAGGGCGCAGTTTCCGGATGCCGAGCACCCGGTAGTACGCACCCACCCGGATACCGGTGAGCAGGTGCTGTTCGTCAACGCCTTCACCACCCATTTCAGCAACTACCACACCCCGCAGCGGGTGCGCTTTGGCCAGGATGCCAACCCCGGCGCCAGCGACCTGCTGCGTTACCTGATCAGCCAGGCTTACCTGCCCGAGTACCAGGTGCGCTGGCGCTGGAAGCCCA
>NZ_JABMCW010000691.1:0-823 GCF_013179705.1 Pseudomonas sp. CM25
GGGATGCTGTAATAATGATTACCTACGATTACTCTCTCATAAGATATATGCCAAGCCCCAAGCGCGGCGAGATTGTCAATATAGGCATACTTATATATAGCAGCCCGCGCTTTGACATCCGACTATTAAATGGCGCAGCCAAGCTTCGACTGCTCGACGGTGAATCTTCAGCCGTTGACATATCTGATTTGGAAGCGGTTATTGCCGAGGCACAAGAACGCTGCAAAACACCCGCTGAACTACTGAATTTCCTTAAATTATTCAAGAGTGCTTTTGTTATCAGTCCTCCCGCCAAGTTCTCTATTGACCACCCCGGTCAGTACGAAGCTCAGGTGCTTAGGCTCTTCAATGACCTGGTGAAACCTTTTAGCGCAAGAGAAACGACGCCTAGGACATCAAGAATACAGACTTTAATCAAGAACAGGTTTGAAAGCTTAAATATCTTGGCAAAAAGTGCCGAAGAACTCAGCTATCATAAAGTAGTTCAAAACTATTCATTCAGTAAAAAATCTGGATTTTCCGCTGACTTTCTATTGAAGAATGGGAAGTACCACATCAGCGAAGTCATCGACTATAATGTAAACGACCTAAACTCTAAGTTTAAAGAAACAACATTGAAAGTCATGACGTTCATGGAAGGCAAAAAACATTTAGGCGCAGAGACCGGCTGCTATTTTGTCTATTCTGCCTCTTCGACAATAGAGCAGGAAATACAAGCCCACTTAAACCTCGCCGAAGATTATAGTGAACACATTTATAATATTTCTTCAAGATCGGACGAAAGAGCATATTTCGATTTGATTGCTAACTTGGCAGGGCAATC
>NZ_JABMCW010000692.1:0-823 GCF_013179705.1 Pseudomonas sp. CM25
CTATTGGCCGCCGAACGCGACGACGCCCTCAAGCTCCCCGACGTGCTGATCAGCGCCAGCCGCCAGGTCGAATCGCGCACCGCTACCAGTGCCGCCAACACCGTCTTCACCCGCACCGACATCGACCGCCTGCAGCCCAGCAGCGTCACCGACCTGCTCAGCCGCGTGCCCGGCGTCCAGGTGGCCCCCACCGGTGGCCGTGGCAGCCTGCCAGGCATCTTCATCCGCGGCACCAAGGCCGCACAAAGCCTGGTACTGGTCGATGGCGTGCGCATCGCCAACGCCACCTCGGGCGACAGCGGCCTGCAGTTTCTCGACGTTGACCAGATCGAGCGGGTAGAAGTGCTGCGCGGCTCGCGCTCGGCGGTGTACGGCAGCGACGCAATTGGCGGGGTCATCCAGATCTTCACCCGACGCAGCAGCGGCCCCGGCCTGCAACCACGTCTGCGCATCGCGGCCGGCAGCAACCAGACATTCCAGCGCAGCCTGGGGCTTTCTGGCGGCAACGACGCCACCCGTTTCAACCTGGGCGCCAGCCTGGACGAGACTGCAGGCATCGATGCCACAGGGCCGTCCTTCGCCAGCGATGGCGACCATGACGCCTACCGCAACAAGGCCTTCAACCTGAGCCTGAGCCACACCTTCGGCGAGCGCTTCGAGGCAGGCCTGAACCTGCTCGACAGCCGCGGCCGCAGCGAATACGACAACCCGTTCGGCGGCTTCGACCCGATCACCTTCGAGAGCTTTGGCCAACAGCCGTACACCGACTTCAGTGTGAGTAGCCTGGGCAGCTACTTCGACGCCCAGCTCAGCGATGCCTGGC
>NZ_JABMCW010000693.1:0-822 GCF_013179705.1 Pseudomonas sp. CM25
GGCCGGTGCCGTGCGCGGTATCTCCGACATCATCAAGCGCCCGGGCATGATCAACGTCGACTTTGCCGACGTGCGCACCGTGATGGGCGAGATGGGCATGGCCATGATGGGTACTGGCTGCGCCAGCGGCCCGAACCGTGCGCGTGAAGCGACCGAAGCGGCCATTCGCAACCCGCTGCTGGAAGACGTCAACCTGCAGGGCGCCCGCGGCATCCTGGTGAACATCACCGCCGGCCCGGACCTGTCGCTGGGTGAATACTCCGATGTGGGTAGCATCATCGAAGCCTTCGCCTCCGACCACGCGATGGTCAAGGTCGGCACCGTGATCGACCCGGACATGCGCGACGAGCTGCACGTGACCGTTGTGGCCACTGGCCTGGGTGCGCGCATCGAGAAGCCTGTGAAGGTGGTCGACAACACCCTGCAGACCGCGCAGCAGGCGTACGAAGCGTCCAACCCGGCACCGGTTCGCCAGGAGCAGCCTGCAGTCAACTACCGAGACCTGGAGCGCCCGACCGTGATGCGCAATCAGGCCCATGCAGGTGCTGCCGCAGCCGCTAAACTGAACCCTCAGGATGACCTGGACTACCTTGATATCCCGGCTTTCCTGCGTCGCCAGGCTGATTAATGGAATTTATCAGGGGTATAAAGGTGATTGGTATTCATCAAAGGTTGGGTCTGTTATCATCCTCAGCCTTTGTTGATACCTGTTCGCAATTTGCGCTGAAGCGGCCAATGCCATGATTAAACAACGCACCCTGAAGAATACCATCCGTGCCACAGGTATCGGCCTGCACTCCGGTGAGAAGGTCTACCTGACCC
>NZ_JABMCW010000695.1:0-787 GCF_013179705.1 Pseudomonas sp. CM25
CCAGGTACCCCAGGCAACGAAGGCGACATCGTCAAGGTCACCATCACTGCAGACCAGGTGTCTGTTGCCGAGAACGTCAAACCGACCTTCACCGTGCACATCAACACCGTGCTGGCGCATGACCTGACCGTGACCCTGAGCAACAACGCGGTTGTGACCATCAAGGCCGGTCAGACTTCGAGCGAGCCGTACGCTCACGAAGCCCAGGGTGACGACGTTTACCAGGATGCCGGCGAAATCAGCCTGGGCATCAAGTCGGCTGTCGATGCCACCGGTGCACCGTTCGAGAACCTGGAGCTGGGCAACCCTGCTTCGGTAAAAGTTACCGACACCATCGACGAAGTTGTCGCCAAGTTGACCGCTACCGCCTCGGTGACCGAAGGCGGTGAGATCACTTACACCGTGACGCTGACCAACAAAGATGGTCTGCCGATCAACAACCACTCGGAGCTGTTCTTCAAGCTGACTGATGGCACCACGGTTGTCGTGCCGGCCAACAGCACTACCGGCTCAATCACCGTTACTGCTCCAGACAACGTCTACGTTGGCGCTAACGAGCCGGTGGTCAATGCCATCGAAGCGGTCAGCGGCGCGGATGCCTGGAAGTTCGAGAACCTGACCCTGGACAAGACCGAGGTCAGCACCACCGTTACCGACGAACCAGGTACCCCAGGCAACGAAGGCGACATCGTCAAGGTCACCATCACTGCAGACCAGGTGTCTGTTGCCGAGAACGTCAAACCGACCTTCACCGTGCACATCAACACCGTGCTGGCGCATGACCTGA
>NZ_JABMCW010000696.1:0-771 GCF_013179705.1 Pseudomonas sp. CM25
TATAGAACTGGTTGCGGCCGTCATCGGGGCGATGGCGCGGCAGCAGAAAGCAGCTGAGGCCTTTCTCGGTCTGCGCCAGGGTCAGGAAGGCATCGCACATGGGCGCCGAGCAGAACCACTTGTGGCCCACCAGTTCGTAGGGCTGACCGGGACCCGCGATGCCCACAGGGTAAGCCCGCGTGGTGTTGGCGCGCACATCGGTGCCGCCCTGCTTCTCGGTCATGGCCATGCCCAGGGTGACCCCGGCCTTGTGCCGGTCGCCGATGTTGCGCGGGTCGTACTCGCAGGCGAGGATTTTCGGCAGCCAGTATTCGGCCAGGTCCGGTTGCAGGCGCAGCGCTGGCACGGCGGCGAAGGTCATGGTCAGCGGGCAGCCGGTGCCGGCTTCGGCCTGGCTGTGCAGGTAGGTCATCGATGCCCGTGCCACATGGGCACCGGCGCGGGGCTCGCCCCATGGCAGCGACGGCAGGCCGTGTTCGACGGCAGTGCGCATCAGTTCGTGGTAGGCCGGGTGGAATTCGACCAGGTCGATGCGGTGGCCGTAGCGGTCGTGGCTGCTGAACTCGGGTTTGTGTGCGTTGGCGAGGAACCCCGCCTGCATCAGCGGGCCACCGGCCAGCGCCCCGTAGGCATCGATCCGCGACTCGGCCCAACCGGCGCCAAAGCGCCGTGACCATTCCTGCAGCGGCAGGTCGTGGCGGTACAGGTTGGCACCGTCGAGGGGTGGCGGCTGATTGGTGACCTCGTGGGTTTCAGCGTACTGGTGCAGGT
>NZ_JABMCW010000697.1:0-769 GCF_013179705.1 Pseudomonas sp. CM25
GAGGAGGAATTTGTGCTCTTTACGTCAGCGCATAGCTACGAAGATGTGTGTTGTGGAGGCTCTGCATGTACTTGCAACTTCTGAATAAAGAGATCAGCACTAAATTATTCCAATTTGGTTTTAGTCGGTGGAGCTCGAAGAATGATTTCAATGCGCTCTCCCAGTTTGTTCCATGCATCATTTTTCTCCTTGGCATAGTCGTAATGCAAATAATGCCGGCGTACTTTTGAACCTCCCAGCAAGTGATTCTGACAACGGTCAATGATTTCCAGTGTCACTCCTAGTTCCTGCATCATGGTCGCTCCTGTACGACGCAAATCATGCGGAGTCCATTCGCCCTTATTACCTTGGCTTAAAACTAGTGAGTCGTCGTGATGGCGGCCTGATAGAGGTTTGCTGCGATTCTTGAAGCAGCATTGCCGGTCTCCGATCAGCTTGCTGATTGTCTTGGTATCGACATGACTGCTTTCATCCTTGCTGGGAAAGCAGAAGGGAGTGTGGCCGGTTTCTTCTCTAAGGCGTTTAAACTGACTCAGCGCGAATGTTGATAGGAATATATGGTGGTCCTGTCTTTTACCTTTATGCCCTTTGGTGGCTTCAGCAGGGATGAACCAAGTACCTTCCTCCAGATCGACATGTCGCCACTCGGACTTGAGGAGTTCGCCTATGCGACAGAGGGTGCTGAGGCAGATCCAGACTGCGCATTGTACGCGGGAATTCACAGGTCGGATGCCGGAGTATTTTTGGCCAGCGGGTAGGGAGTTATACT
>NZ_JABMCW010000698.1:0-767 GCF_013179705.1 Pseudomonas sp. CM25
AATAGTCGGATGTCAAAGCGCGGGCTGCTATATATAAGTATGCCTATATTGACAATCTCGCCGCGCTTGGGGCTTGGCATATATCTTATGAGAGAGTAATCGTAGGTAATCATTATTACAGCATCCCTTTGAGAAAATCGATCCGATCGATTCGAGCTTGAGAACCCCACCACTCCAGGAACTCTTGCCGATCCTTATCAGACATCCAAGCCTCAGGAAAATTCAGAATTATAGCCGCAGCATCTTCTTTGGTCAATTTCGCGATCATGTCTAAGCATTTTATCGCTTCGTCTCGATCAAATTGCTTGTAGTGTTGAATGTGTTGTATGGAGCTGGACGTGTTATTAGACTCAACAGCTGCTTCGTAACCGAATGGGTTGAACGCAAACCATGCCCTACTGAAGTCAAAAGCTAGCGCTATTTGACCGCTGTAGCTAGGGCGGAAAATATAGTTTCCGAAGTGTCGGTCTACGTTGTTAACAAATAGGTCTAATGCATATACGCGGCTGAAGAAAGTTTTGAGTCCGACAACGGGAATCTCCCCCTTCAGAATCCTCATGACCTGGATGCCTTCCTTCAGGGTAGAAGCGCCTCCTTCCCATACCGATCCGAATGCATGAGATCCGTCGTGCAGTTCGATCACATCAAAATCTGGGGTGGCGATTAAGACCAATCTAGCAAGCTGGTAGCAGAATGCCTCTGAAGCGGGAATCTTACCGTTTCCGTCCATAACAGTTTTGATCGCATAGTCTTTACCGTTTGCGGCA
>NZ_JABMCW010000699.1:0-753 GCF_013179705.1 Pseudomonas sp. CM25
CCGAACTCAGTAGTGAAACGATGCATCGCCGATGGTAGTGTGGGGTCTCCCCATGTGAGAGTAGGTCATCGTCAAGATTCATTTCGCAAAACCCCTATCTGCGTATGCAGGTAGGGGTTTTGTCTTTCTGCCCCCAAACATCAGCCGCATGCATTCCCTTGTAGGCCTTGCGTCGCGATCGGGCGCCCAGCGGCCGCAAAACCTGCATCCCCGATCTCCCAGGCAGACCCCGCGGCGTTGTCAGCGCAGACTGCAACAATATTCCCGCCCAATTTACGTGACTTTCCCTCGCCCCCCCTGCGTCAAGACTTTGGTTCGGAGCATTCCTTGCCCCGGGCCTGGCGATGCCAGCGTACCGTGCTGCGCATTTCTGGACTTCCACCGTCCCATCACTTGAGGTAGCAAGCAAGATGGCCAAGGCCGCCGATGTCGTTGTGCAATGCCTGGAAAACGAAGGTGTCGAGTATGTATTCGGCATTCCCGGTGAAGAAAACCTCGACCTGCTCGAATCCCTGCGCAAGTCGAAGATCAAGCTGGTACTGACCCGTCATGAGCAGTCTGCAGGTTTCATGGCTGCCACCTACGGTCGCCTGACCGGCAAGACCGGCGTCAGCCTGTCGACCCTTGGCCCTGGCGCCACCAACCTGGTCACCGCCAGCGCCTACGCCTACCTGGGCGGCATGCCGATGATGATGATCACCGGGCAGAAGCCGATCAAGAAGTCCAAGCAGGGCCGCTTCCAGATCATTGACG
>NZ_JABMCW010000007.1:0-46602 GCF_013179705.1 Pseudomonas sp. CM25
CAACGCCCAGGCGGCTGAACAGGCACTGGATGAGTTTGAAAGCGGGCCTTGGGGCACGCAATATCCAACAGTGGTGACTGCCTGGCGACGGGCGTGGGATCGAGTGATTCCGTTCTTTGCTTTCCCACCGGCCATCCGGAAGGTGATCTACACCACCAATGCCATCGAGAGTATCAACGCTCAGCTACGCAAGATCATCAAAACCCGCGGTCACTTCCCGAACGACGACGCGGCGACCAAACTGATCTGGCTGGGGCTGCGCAACATCACAGCGAACTGGGGGTCAGCGGCGCATGACTGGAAAAGTGCGATGAATCAATTTGCGATTCTGTACGGAGATCGGTTCATCAGGCCAACCTGGTGAAATCAAGGCCTGCCGGGCGGCAGGCCATTACCGGCCCGCACACAAAAAACCTGACACTCCCTGCACTAAAGCAGGGCCGGTCCTTTCGCAGCACAAGGCTGCTCCTACAGGTTACGCGCTGCATCTGTAGGAGCAGCCTAGTGCTGCGAAAGGGCCAACTACATCTATTACAGATCAGTACACATCCCGCCGATATCGCCCATCCTCGACCAGCTGCTGCACAACCGCCTCGCCAAGCAAACCGTTGAGCGCCGCATCCACTCCCGCAGCCATCCCCTGCAGGCTGCCGCAGACATACACACAGGCGCCATCTGCCACCCAGCGTTTGAATTCCTCGGCCTGCTGCAGCAGCACATCCTGCACATACACTTTCTCGGCCTGATCCCGCGAAAACGCCAAGTCCAGGCGTGCCAGGTCGCCGCTGGCCAACCAGCCTTGCAGCTCATCAGCGCACAGCAGGTCATGGGCGCGATTGCGCTCGCCGAACAGCAGCCAGTTGCGCTGCTCGCCCGCATTCACCCGCGCCCGCATCAGGCTGCGCAGGCCGGCCAGGCCAGTGCCATTGCCGATCAATATCATCGGTGCGGCACTTTCCGGCAGGTGGAAGCCGCTGTTGCGCCGCAGGCGCAGGCTTAGCGTGCCGTTCAGCGGCAGGTACTCGGTCAGCCAGCCGGAACCCAGGCCCAGGTTGCCATCGGCGTGGCGCTCCTGGCGCACGATCAGTTCCAGCACACCATCGCTGGCAATCGAGGCGATCGAATATTCGCGGCTGCCGATCGGTACCAGTGCGTCCACCAGCGCTTGCGGCTGCAAGCCGATCAGGTGATCACGTCGCGTCGGCAACTGTCGCCCGACCAAGGCCTGGGCCAGCGTTTCGCCCAGGCCATTAACCTGCACCCGGGCAGTGGCGTCCAGCGCCATGCCGTTGAGGAAAGCGTCGATCCGTGGCTGCCCATTGAGCGGCAGGATCTCCACCAGGTCTCCGGCTTCCCAGCTGGCGGGTTGCTCCGGTTGCAGGCCCAGCAGGTACACCGGCTGGCCTTGGCTACCCGGGTTGAGCAGTTCGCGGCGCACCAGCGACCAGTTGCCAAAGCTTGGCGGCTGCCAGGCGGCCACTGGCTGGGCGCCGGTCAATTGCGCCAGCTCCTGCTGCCATTGCTGCAGGGCTGCCTGGTCGGCATTGTCCACTTCCACCGGGCTGAACGCGCTGCTGGCACCGCGCTCACCCAGCCACGCTTGCAGACGGCGGGCAAAACCGCAGAAGTGCGGGTACTGGCGGTCACCCAGGGCGAGCAGGGCGTAGTTGAGGTTGTTCAGCGCCCACGGCTGGCCCAGCACCTTGCGTTCGAAGGCGCGGGCGCTGTCGGGCGCTTCGCCGTCGCCGAAGGTACTGACCACGAACAGCGCGCGGCGCGCCTGGCGCAAGTCGCTTTCCGCCAGATCGGCCAAGGCGCGTACCTGCACCGGCAGGCCGGCCGCCTGCAACTGCCCGGCGCTCTGCCAGGCGAGCTGCTCGGCAAAGCCGCTCTGGCTGGCAAAACCGATCAGCCAGCTGTCGCTGCTGCCAGTGTTGCTTGTGACATTGCCACGGGCTGCGCGGACCTGGCGCTTCTTGCGGCGGCGGTCGAGGTACAGCAGCCAACCGGTGACGAAGAACAGCGGCATGGTCAGGCTGGCGATGGTGACGATAATGCGTCCCGGCAGGCCGAAGTATTCACCGACGTGCAGGGCGTAGACGCTTTGCAGCAGCTGGGCCTTGAAGGACTTGTCGGTGTAGCGGTCGTGTTTTTTCACCTGGCCGGTGGCCGGGTCCAGTACCAGGGTGTTGAAGGCGCGTGGGTGATCGGAACTGTCCAGCAGGTAGAACAGGTTGGCCGGCTGGCCGCCAACCGGAGGCAGGCGCAGGTTGTAGGCGGCCAGGCCTGGGCCGGCGGCGTCCTTGAGGTTGGCCCAGATGGCATCGTAGTCGACGACCAGCGGCGGCGCGTTCTTGTCGACCTTTTGCGGCCCGTGGCGGCCACGGCCTTCGCCGCGCTTTTGCTGCTGGCCGGCGGCCGGCGCGTCGGCCAGCAGCTTGTTCAGGCCTTCGCGGTACCACTCGTAGGACCAGAACAGGCCGGTCAGGGCGAACAACAGGTAGAACAGCAGGCACCAGGTACCGGCTACGGCGTGCAGGTCCCAGTTGAAGGCGCGGCCTTTCTTCGCCCAGTCGAAGGTCAGCCAGGTGCGCCAGTCCAGCGCCTTGCGCGGCCAGCGCAGGTACAAGCCGGACAGGCAGAAGAACACCAGCATCAGGGTACAGGCGCCGGTGATCTGCCGGCCTGTGTCGCCGATGGCCAGGAAACGGTGCAGCTTGAGCATGAGGTTGAAGAAGCCTTGCCCGGCCACTTCACCCTTGAGTTCGCCGGTGTAGGGGTCGGCGTAGCGCAGCTCGCCGCGACGTTCGCCCGGGGCCGGCATGAAGAAGATGCGTGCGGCGTTGCCTTCGCGTACGTCCACCCACAGCATCGACACCTTGTCGTGTTGCTGGGCTTCGACGCGCTGCACCAGTTCGGCCGGTGGCAGTACGCCTTCGGCGCGGACTTCTACCTTGAGTACGTCGGCATTGAATGCGCGCAGCAGTTCTTCCTGAAACGAGTACAGGGCGCCGGTGATGCCCATCACGGCCAGCACCAGGCCAGCGGTGATGCCAAAGAACCAGTGCAATTGGAACAGCGTCTTCTTCACGACATGATCACCTTGTGTTTCTGCCGCTGCCTGCGCGGCGTGCATTATGCCTTGATACGCAAAAGCCCCGCTCACTGGAATGAACGGGGCTCGGGGTGACTTCCTTAGAAGTGGAAGTTAGCGCTCATGAGCGCAGTTCGGCCGGGCGCTACGTGCGCGTAATGCGGAGCGAACACCTGATCGAAGTAACGCTTGTCAGTCAAATTTTGCACATTCAACTGCAGGTCTACATTCTTAGTCAGACGATAGGTCGCCATGGCGTCGTAGCGCCAGTAGGAAGGCACTTCGACTGAGTTGGCTTCGTCGCCAAATCGCGAGTCAACGAAGGTGGCACCGGCACCAATAGTCAGCTGAGGAATGATGTCGTAAGTCGACCAGAAGGTGAAATTGTTTCGCGGCGTACTAGGCATGTGGTTGCCCTCGTTCGCTGCGGTCGAGGTTTTCACGATCTCGCTTTCCATATACGTGTAGCCACCGTAGACCTTCCATTTGCTTGTCAGGTTACCCGCATACGTAAGCTCCACACCCTGTACACGTTGTTCGCCATCCAGTACTTGATAGGTCGCATTGTCAGGATCGGTGACCCGTGCATTGGTTTTGTCGGTGCGGAACAAGGCAGCGGTCAGCGACAGGTTGTCGTCGAAGAAATCCCACTTCGTACCGATCTCGTAGTTGCGGTTGCGCTCCGGATCGAGGTTGCTGTTGTTGACTGCCAGTTCCAGCCCACCGTTACCGCTGGTTTCCCCCGACGGGTTGCTGGAAGTCGACCATGCAGCGTAAATGCTGCCGTTAGGCAGCGGCTTGTAGACTACGCCGACCTGATAATTCCACAAATGCGCATTGTTTTCCCGAGAGAAGTCGCCTGGGAGTGAGCCACGACCACCCGTGCTGTAGCCGCTCGATTTTGTCTGGTAATCGTCGTAACGCAAGCCAAGGTTCAGCGACCATTGATCATTGAAGGTGAGTGTGTCGAATACATAAGCAGCGCTGGTCTTGGTGTCGGTGTCAGTGAATGCAGCGCTATCAGCGATGGTTCCAGACCAGCCGTCATCGGGAGAAGGGTCATAGAGGCTCGTGCAATCGCCCGAAGCCAGCAGCGCCGGGCTGCAAACGGTACCCGTGCCAGCTGCCGAAGTAATGACATAACCGCGGTTATGGGTGTCGCTGTAACTGAACTCAAGGCCCGTTACAAGGCTATGCTGAATGAAACCAGTATCGAACTTGGCACTCAGGTCGGTTTGGTTCACCCAGCCTTTGGACGTCGAGTTGCGGTTCTTCGTAGAGCGGTAGACCGTACCATTGGCCACGTTCCCTTTGCTGTCATCCGGGTTGGTTACGATGTAGTCGAGTGTCGAACGTGACATCCGGAAGCTGTTGGACAGCGTCAGATTGTCGTTCAGGTCATGTTCTATACGGATCGTGCCGCTGTCGTTGCTGGTCTTGCGATAATCGCGACCATTCAAACCGTAGAAATTATCGCGATCAACATGTGCCGGGCCATCTACATCGTATTTGCTACGCGTGGCGCTCCGATCAAGCGGGATACCATAGTCCGGCATGTCGTCGGTTTTCAGGTGGTAGTAACCCACTGTTACCCGGGTATCGGTGCCCAAACCGAAAGCGAAGGAGGGAGCCACGCCCCAGCGGCTCACATCTACATCGTCACGACCGGCGACGTTGGCCTCGTGCTTCATCAGGTTCAGGCGGAAGGCGGAGGTGTCGGTCAGCTGTTTGTTCAGATCCAGTGTGGTGCGTTTGGTTTGGTCTGAGCCCCAGGTGAACCCACCGTTGTAGCTGTCACCCAGTTTTGCGTTCTTGGTAACGAGGTTCAGGCTACCGCCCGTTGAGCCGGCACCGGTGAATGCAGAACCAGGGCCTTTGGCCACTTCGATGGATTCAACGTTGAAGATTTCCCGGCTTTGGGAAGCAACATCGCGCATGCCATCGATAAAGACGTCGCTCTCTGCGTTGAAACCGCGAATGATTGGGCGGTCTCCAGCCGGATTGCCGCCCTCGCCGGCGCCGAAGGTGATGCCAGGTGTAGTACGCAGGGCATCTACCAAGGAGGTCGCACCTGTGTCACGGATGACTTGTTGTGGGATCACCGTAACGCTTTTAGGTGTTTCACGCAGTGGCGCGGTGTATTTCTTGGAGCTGGCGGTGTCAGCCTTGTAGCTGGTGGCATCCTGCGCCGCGTTGACACTGGTCGCATCCAGCGAAATGACGGAATCACCCAGCTGATCATCTGCGTGAGCAAACTGAGCAGTCGATACAGCAGATACCGCTACACCGATAGCGGTGACGATCAGGCGTGGCGAACTCACTGCAGATGGTACGTACTGGCGCATTGCTAAGGACCTTCCCCAAGGTGTTGTGGCGGCGGATACTAATGTAAGCAATTGTGACTAACAATTGAGATTCGTTACCATTCGTGAAGAATTTACAATCTTTACAATTTGCCTTTACGGTTTCATCAAGCTGAAACGTCTTAAGCGGCGAATGGGGCTTGTGAAGTGCAAAAGGGAATCAATATCATTGACTCCTTTGGATTTCCTGACGGTACTTCGACATGCTGCTGCACATCCCCGGCCTGTTCGAGGCTGATGAACTGGCCCGTATCCGCGAGGCGCTGGAGCAGACCGACTGGGCCGACGGCAAGATCACGGCTGGCTATCAGTCGGCCAAGGCCAAGCACAACCTGCAGTTGCCGGAGGGCCACCCGCTGGCCAAGGAGATAGGCACTGCGCTGATCGACCGTCTGTGGAAAACCCCGCGCTTCATGTCGGCGGCTTTGCCGCACAAGGTGTTCCCGCCGTTGATCAACTGCTACCGCGAAGGCGGCAACTTCGGTTTCCACATCGACAACGCCTTGCGCCAGCCCAAGGGCAGCGCCGAACGGGTGCGCACCGACCTGTCTTCCACGCTGTTCCTCAGTGACCCGGACAGCTATGACGGCGGCGAGCTGGTTATCCAGGACACCTATGGCGTGCAGCAGATCAAGCTGGCTGCCGGAGACCTGGTGCTGTACCCCGGCACCAGCCTGCACAAGGTCAACCCGGTGACCCGCGGGCAACGCTATGCTGCGTTCTTCTGGACCCAGAGCCTGGTGCGCGAGGACAGCCAGCGGGCGCTGCTGTTCGAGATGGACAACGCCATCCAGCAACTGACCGCCGATGTGCCGGATCACCCTTCGCTGCTGCAATTGACCGGCACCTACCACAACCTGCTGCGCCGCTGGGCCGAGGTCTGAACCGTGTCCTACCTGTTACGACGTGAAGAAGTGGTGGATGTGGCTGGCTTGCAGGCCATGCTCGAAGAAAGCCCCGGCAAGGCTGCCCAGGCGATCCTCGCCGCAGCCGGGCAGGGCGTGATCGAGGCGCAGTCGCTGCTGGGTCAGATCCTGCTCGACGGGCGCGGTATCGAGGCGGATGCCGGGGTCGCCCGCCGCTGGTTCGGCATTGCTGCACAGGGCGGCAGTGCCATGGCGCACAACATGCTCGGGCGTTGCCTGGAGCATGGCTGGGGCGGTGAGGTGAACCTGTCCCAGGCCGCCATTCACTATGCCCGGGCGGCAGATGCCGGCCTGGACTGGGGCCTGTACAACCTTGCCAACCTGCTGGCAACCGGGCGTGGCGTACCGGCCAACCAGGCGCAGGCGCTGATGTGTTACGAGAAGGCTGCCCAGCAGGGCCATGCCAAGTCGATGAACCTGTACGGGCGCTACCTTGAGCAAGGCATCGCCACGGCACCCAGCCCGGCGCGGGCGGTGCGCTGGTACCGGCGTTCGGCCGAGGCGGGGGATTTTCGCGGCATGTTCAGCCTGGCGCTGGTGCTGGTCGAGCGGGGTGAGCTGGCGGAAGCAGGGCAGTGGTTGGAGCGGGCGCGGGTCGAGGGGAACATGAACTTCCTGCGCGCGGCGCTGGTGACCTTGCAGGGCGCGGGGCCGGTGTTGATGGCGTTTGCCGGGCGCTATGCCGAGGAGATCGAACGGCGCGGGGAGTGAGGGTGCCTGTGCCGGCCTCTTCGCGGGTAAACCCGCTCCCACAGGTACTGCGCTGGGCCTGAAGGGAGCACCGTACCTGTGGGAGCGGGTTTACCCGCGAAAGGGCCGTAACTGAACAGCACACAAATGAAAACGGGGCGTTTCGGCCCCGTTATGCATTACAGGTAGAACGACTTCAGCGGCGGGAAGCCGTTGAATTCCACTGCGCTGTAGCTGGTGGTGTAGGCACCGGTCGACAGCCAGTACAGGCGGTCACCGATGGCCAGGTTCAGCGGCAGGCCGTACTTGTAGTTTTCGTACATGATGTCGGCGCTGTCGCAGGTCGGGCCGGCGATGACCACTTCTTCGGTTTCGCCTTTCTTCTCGGTCCAGATCGGGAACTTGATGGCTTCATCCATGGTTTCGATCAGGCCGGAGAACTTGCCCACGTCGGTGTAGATCCAGCGCTCGACGGCGGTGCGCGACTTGCGTGCAACCAACACTACTTCGCTGACCAGAATGCCGGCGTTGGCAATCAGCGAGCGGCCTGGCTCCAGAATGATTTCCGGCAGGTCGTCACCGAAATCTTCCTTCAGGAAGCGGATGATCTCTTCGGCGTAGGTTTCCAGGCTGTTGGTGCGGGTGATGTAGTTGGCCGGGAAGCCGCCACCCATGTTGATCAGCTTCAGCTCGATGCCGTCTTCTTCCTTCAGGCGCTCGAAAATCACTTTGACCTTGGCGATGGCTGCGTCCCATACGCTGATGTCGCGCTGCTGCGAACCCACATGGAAGGAAATGCCGTAAGGCACCAGGCCCAGGTCGCGGGCGAGGATCAGCAGGTCCATGGCCATGTCGGTCTGGCAGCCGAATTTACGGGACAGCGGCCAGTCGGCAGTGGTGGAACCTTCGGTCAGGATACGCACGTACACTTTCGAGCCCGGCGCGGCCTTGGCGATGTTGCGCAGGTCGGCTTCCGAGTCGGTGGAGAACAGGCGCACGCCCTTCTCGTAGAAGTAGCGGATGTCCTTGGACTTCTTGATGGTGTTGCCGTAGCTGATGCGGTCGGCGCTGACGCCGCGGTCCAGCACCTTGTCCAGCTCGTAGATCGAGGCGATGTCGAAGCTCGAACCTTTCTCTTTGAGCAGGTCGATGATTTCAACGGCCGGGTTGGCCTTGACCGCGTAGTAGACCTTGGCGAATTCGAAACCGGCGCGCAGGTCGTCGTAGGCCTGGCTGATCATCTGGGTGTCGATGACCACGAACGGGGTTTCCTGCTTGTCGGCGAACGCCTTCATTTTCTGGAAGGTGTCACGCGCGAAATAGTCTTCAACCTGGATCGACATGCTCAGGGACTCCATGGGCAAACGGTAAATTTAAGTGGCTGCAAACTGAACGTCCTCCGTATCCCCACTTTGGTTCGCCTACTCAGTACTTGAGCCGGATGGATCGTTTCCAGCATGGACGTTCGGCGCGCACTTTAGGGCGTGAAGAATGCAGAATCAACAGGCAATCCGGGCGCGATCGGCGTGGATCGACGACCCGCCATTTGAATAACCGACTCGTGTGACCGGCTGATGTTCCCCGGGATGTTTCAAGCGTAAATAATTGTGGAATGGACCGCGTTGACCCCTGCGCGGGTAAACCCGCCCCCGCAGGGTTTTCGCTATTGAAGTGGCAGCAGGTTCACCCGCCAAATGGCCACAGGTGTTCATATTTATGGCCACATTTTTTTGTACGACCGTGCATGAAATCCGTCATAAATTTTTTGTTACCGACTGGCGGAATTGCCGGTTTTTATGAGAACCATTACTATTCGCACCCTTATCTGCCTCCCTGACGGCCCTGATCGTGTCCGGACACAAAGGCTTCTTCGACCATTACCATGAGCTGATCGGCACCTGGACGCGCAAGTTGCGCAATCGCCAGCAGGCCGAAGACCTCACCCATGACGCCTTTGTCCGGGTGCTGGAAAACCCGCGTGAGCAGGTTGAGCAGCCGCGTGCCTACCTGCACCAGACGGCCCGCAACATTGCGGTGGACGGCTTTCGCCGCGAAGACCGGCGCCAGGCAGTTGAGCTGGACGCGTTCGACGCCGGCGCTGTCGGCAGTAGCGACCCGGAGGCTTACGTGCATGCACTGGAACTGGCCGACAGCGTCGAGCGGGCGCTGGCCGAGCTGCCGCTCAACTGCCGGCAGGTGTTCATCTGGCAGAAGCTCGAAGGCCTGACCCAGGCCGAGATTGCCCAGCGCATGGGGTTGAGCAAGAACATGGTCGAAAAGTATATGATCCGCACGCTCCGGCATCTGCGTGAGCACCTGGATGTGTCGGCATGATGAGTCAGGAGGCCTTTTCGATGAAACAGCCCGGTACCGGTACCGATACCGTCCGCGAGCAGGCGGCCGCATGGTTCGTTCGCGTGCAGGACGCGCCCGGTGATACCGCGCTGCAGAAGCAGTTACGTGCCTGGTTGGAGAGCGACGCGCGCCACCGCGAAGAATTCGACCATCTCAGCCGCGTCTGGCAGGCCGCCGACCTCATACCTCGTCAGCGCCTCGAGGCCCTATGCCAGCCGGACCCGGTGCAGCAGCTGCCGCGCCGGCGTTTATTGCGCCAGGCGTTGGCCGCTAGTGTGGCGGTATTGGCATTGGGGCTGGGCTGGAGCGCCTGGCACTACCAGCAACTGAATCACCAAGACACCCTGCAGACTGCCTTCAATGAGCGCCGCCAGGTCGAATTGCCGGACGGCTCGCACCTCGAACTCAACGGCAGCACGCAGTTGCAGGTCGATTTCAGCGCCGGCCAGCGGCATGTCCGGCTGAGTGCCGGCGAGGTGATGTTCACCGTCGCCCACGACAGCAGCCGGCCATTCGTGGTGGACACTGCCCAGGGCAGCGTGACCGTCACCGGTACCCGCTTTGATGTACGCCTCGACCCGGCCGCTACCCGCGTGGCAGTGGAGCAGGGCTCGGTGCGGGTGCAGGGCCAGGGCGCTTCGCTGGCGCGACTGACTGCTGGCCTGGGCTCATATATAGATGCAAAAGGCGTGGTGGCCGCACCCTATACGGTCAACACCAATGCCGTGACCGCCTGGCGCCAGGGCAAGCTGGTGTTCGACAACGCCACCCTCGCCGAGGTGGTGGCCGAAGCATCGCGCTATCGCAGCCAGCCGATATGGATCGCCCCCGGCAAAGTCGCCCAGTTGCGGCTTTCCAGCACCTTCAGCACCGACGATACCGACGCCTTGCTGCGGGCCTTGCCGAGCATCCTGCCGGTGGCCATCAAGGCCCATGAAGACGGGTCGCGAGAAATAATCGCGAAATAGATTCAGGTTTTTTTCCGCTCGTTCGTCTTCCCCGCTAGCTGCAACTGCCAAGCATTTACATTTGCATGCGGTTGGCGTTTATCCCGCATTCCAGGAAGTTTCGACGACGTGAACAATAACAAGCCCTTCCCACGCTTCCGTGCCTTGGCGCTGGCCTTGGCAGTCAGTGCCGTGGCCGTCCACAGCCAGTCCGCAGCGGCGGCCGGCACCATCCAGATCCAGGCCCAGCCATTGGCTTCGGCGCTGAACCAGCTTGGCCAGCAGACCAACCTGCAGCTGTTCTTCAGCCCCGACCTGGTTGCCGGCAAGCAGGCCCCGGCCGTGTCTGGCCGGCTGGCCCCCGAGCAGGCGCTGCAGCAGTTGCTGCAAGGCAGCGGCCTGACCTACGAGATGTCCCAGGGCACGGTGGTGGTCAAGCCGGCCCAGGCCGCTGACGCCCTCGGCGGCGGCAGCCTGGAGCTGGCGCCCACCGACATCAAGGTGGTGGGTGACTGGCTGGGTGAGGCCCAGCAGAGCGTGGTGCAGAACCACCCCGGCGCACGCACCGTGGTGCGCCGCGAGGCGATGGTGGAGAAGGGCGCGATGAATGTGCGCGACGTGTTGCGCGGCATCCCTGGCGTGCAGGTACAGGATTCCAACGGCACCGGCGGCAGCGACCTGTCGTTGAACGTCGGTGTGCGTGGCCTGACCTCGCGGTTGTCGCCGCGCTCCACGGTACTGATCGATGGCATTCCGGCGGCCTTTGCGCCTTACGGCCAGCCGCAGTTGTCGATGGCGCCGATTTCATCCGGCAACCTCGACAGCATTGATGTGGTTCGCGGCGCAGGCTCGGTGCGCTATGGCCCGCAGAACGTCGGCGGGGTGATCAACTTCGTCACCCGGGCGATCCCGGAGAAAGCCTCAGCCGAACTGTCCACCACCCTGGAAACCTCCCAACACGGCGGCTGGAAGCACACCGAGTCAGCGTTCGTCGGCGGCACTGCAGACAACGGCATGGGCGTTGCGCTGCTCTACACCGGGGTGAATGGCAACGGCTACCGCGAGAGCAACAACGGCAACGACATCGACGACGTCATCCTCAAGACCCACTGGGCGCCCACCGATGTCGACGAGTTCTGGCTCAACTTTCATTATTACGATGGCCGCGCCGACATGCCCGGCGGGCTGACCCAGGCCCAGTACGACAGCAACCCGTACCAGTCGCTGCGCGACTACGACTACTTCGCCGGCCGGCGCAAGGACGTATCGTTCAAGTGGCAGCGCCAGCTCGACGACGCTACCCAGTTCGAGGTGCTGACGTACTACACCGACAGCTTTCGCGGCAGCACCATCGCCGCGCGCGACATGAAAACCCTGTCGTCATACCCGCGCAACTACCACACCTTCGCCATCGAGCCACGCCTGTCGCGCATCTTCTTCGCCGGGCCGACCACCCAGGAAGTCAGCGTGGGCTACCGCTACCTCAAGGAAGCCATGCGCGAGCAGTCGACCCGCCTTGCGCTGATCGACAATGTGCCGACCCCCACCCCGACGTCCGATGGTCACGTGTTCCAGGACCGCAGCGGCGGCACCGAGGCCAGCGCCTACTACATCGACGACAAGATCGACGTGGGCAACTGGACGATCACCCCGGGCATCCGCTTCGAGCACATCAACACCGACTGGCGCGACCGCTCGGTGCTGGACGCCAACAACCGCCCGGTGCCGGAGAAAAACCGCAGCATCACCAGCAACGAGCCGTTGCCGGCGCTCAGCGTGATGTACCACATCTCCGATGCGTGGAAGGTGTTCGCCAACTACGAGACCTCGTTTGGCAGCCTGCAGTACTTCCAGCTGGGGCAGGGTGGTGCGGGCGACAGCACGGCCAATGGCCTGGAGCCGGAAAAAGCCAAGACGTATGAAGTGGGTACGCGCTATGACGATGGCGGGTTTGCCGGTGAACTGACAGCGTTCTACATCGACTTTGATGACGAGTTGCAATACATCAGCAATGACGTGGGCTGGACCAACCTTGGCGCCACCAGGCACCAGGGTATCGAGGCGTCAGTGCGCTATGACCTGGCCGGGCTGGACCCGCGCCTTGACGGGCTGTCGGTGAGCGGCGGTTATACCTTCACCCGCGCCACCTATGAAGGGGAGATCCCGGGCTTCAAGGGCCGTGACTTGCCGTTCTATTCACGCCAGGTGGCTACTGCCGGAGTGCGTTACGCGGTCAACCGCTGGACCTGGAACCTGGATGCCTACGCCCAGTCGAAGCAGCGCGCGCCAGGTACCGGGATCAACGCCGACGGCAGCTTCAACGGCGACTACATCACCGAGCCTGGTGCCGATGGGCAGTATGGCGATATTCCGGGGTACGTGACCTGGCATGCCCGGGGCGGGTATGAGTTCGGGCCGCAGATGTCCAACCTGAAGCTGGCGGCGGGGGTGAAGAACCTGTTCGACAAACAGTACTTCACTCGCTCCAGCGACAACAATGCCGGCATCTATGTGGGTGAGCCGCGGACCTTCTATGTGCAGGCCAGTGTAGGGTTCTGATACCGCGTCGCCTGCTTCGCGGGTGAGCCCGCTCCCACAGGTCCGGTGCAAGTCTTGGCTTCTGCACCTACCCTGTGGGAGCGGGTTTACCCGCGAAGAGGCTCTCGGATCAGGACGCGACCGCCTCGGCTGGCGAAACAATGCTGGTCTTGGCCCCACGCGAGCGCCCCGAGCTCAGGTAAGCCGCAATCGACTCCTGGGTCACTTCACCCAGGAACACCTGCTCGGCATCCAGCACCGGCAACCAGGCCCGGTTGAACTCGTACATGCGCGACAGCAGGATGCGCAGATGCTCATCATGCGAGGCCGTGGCATTGAACTGGCGCAGGAAGTCGCCACACGTACCTTGCTGGCGATGCATGTCACGCCGGCGCACGTAGCCCAGCGCCTTGTTCTGCCCATCGGTCACTACCACATAGCGGCGGTCGTGCTCGTCCAGCAGTTCCACCGCATCGCTCACCGGCGTCCCCGGGCTTACCGACGGCGCGTTGTCCGCTGCATCTTCGGCACGCACCAGCAACAGGCGCTTGAGGGTGCTGTCCTGGCCGACAAAATTGCTGACAAAGTCGTCCACCGGGTGCGCCAGCAAGGTGTCCGGGTGGTCCAGCTGCAACAGCTTGCCCGCGCGGAAGATGGCAATCTTGTCACCCAGCTTGATCGCCTCGTCGATATCGTGGCTGACCATGATCACGGTCTTGTTCAATGCCCGTTGCATCTCGAAGAACTCGTTCTGGATCATCTCGCGGTTGATCGGGTCGACCGCGCCGAACGGTTCGTCCATCAGCAGCACCGGCGCGTCCGCTGCCAGGGCGCGGATCACGCCGATACGCTGCTGCTGGCCGCCGGAAAGCTCGCGCGGGTAGCGCTGCAGGTACTGTTTGGGTTCGAGCTTGATCATGTGCATCAGCTCGCGGGCGCGGTCGTGGCACTTCTGCTTGTCCCAGCCGAGCAGGCGCGGTACCACGGTGATGTTCTCCTCGATGGTCATGTTGGGGAACAGGCCGATCTGCTGGATCACATAGCCGATATGGCGGCGCAGGGTGACCTCATCCAGCCCGGTGGTGTCCTCGCCGTTGATGAACACCTGGCCGGAGGTAGGTTTGATCAGGCGGTTGATCATTTTCAACGTGGTGCTTTTACCGCAGCCCGACGGGCCGAGAAACACACAGATTTCGCCTTCGTTGACGGTGAGGTTCACCGAGTCGACGGCTTTGACGTCCTTGCCGTTGGCGTTGAAGGTCTTGCTGAGGTTTTTCAGTTCGATCATGAGCGCAGTCCTTCTGGAGTCAGGGCACGTTGCAGGGTTTGCAGCAGCAGGTCGGCGATGATCGCCAGCAGGCTGACCAGTACGGCGCCGACCAGCAGCATCGACATGTCGCTGCGGCTGATGGAGGTGAGGATGAGCACGCCCAGGCCGCCGGCGCCGATGGTGGCGGCAATGGTCATGACGCCGATGTTCATGACCACGGCAGTGCGCACACCGGCAAGAATCACCGGCACTGCGATGGGCAGTTCGACCATGCGCAGGCGCTGGCCGAAGGTCATGCCGATGCCGCGCGCCGCTTCACGGATGCCGGGTTCGACGTTGGTCAGGGCCAGGTAGGTGTTGCGCATGATCGGCAGCAGCGAGTACAGGAACACCGCAGTGATCGCCGGCAGTGGGCCAAGGCCCTGGCCGAACTTTGAATAGAACGGCAGCAGCAGGCCGAACAGGGCGATGGACGGAATGGTCAGCAGCACCGTGGCGCTGGCCTGCAGCGGGCCGGCGACGGCCGGGAAGCGTGTCATCAGGATGCCCAGCGGCACGCCGACCAGAATCGCCAGGCTGACGGCGACGCCGACCAGCATGATGTGCTGCCAGGTCAGCTGCAGCACCTGCGCCCAGTCCAGGTGGTTGAAAGTGTCGATCAGGTTCATGGCTGGCCCTCGCTGTGCAGTGGGTGCTCTCGCAGGAAGGCGGCAGCCACGGCGGTGGGGTTCTGGTGCTCGACGTCGACCTGGGCGTTCAGCTGGCGCATGGTTTCGTCATCCAGCAGCTCGGCCAGAGGCTTGAGCAGGCCGACCAGTTGCGGGTTGGCATCGAGCACGGCTTTGCGTACCACCGGCGCGGCGGTGTAGTCGGGGAAGTAGTGCTTGTCGTCTTCCAGCAGTTTCAGGTTGAACGCGCTCAGGCGGCCGTCGGTGGTGTAGACCAGCCCGGCGAATACCTGGTTGTTGCGCATGGCGGTGTACACCAGGCCGCCGTCCATCTGGCGGATATTGCGCCGGTCCAGCGGCAGTCGGTACATCTCGCGCAGCCCGACCAGGCCGTCGGGGCGGTTGGCGAACTCGGTGTCCAGTGCCACCAGGTGGGTGCGCTCGCTTTCGTCACGCAGTACCAGGTTGAGGTCGCTGATGGTATTGATCTGCGGATAGGCTTCGGCCACTTGCTTGGGCAAACCCAGCGCGTAGGTGTTGCTGAACTTCGACGGGCTCAGCCAGATCAGGTCCTTTTTTGCATCCAGCGCCTTTACCCGGGCGAAGGTGGCTGCGGCACTGGGCATGCGCTCGTCGATATGGTTGTACGACACCAGCGACACGCCGGTGTATTCCCACATCAGGTCGAGCTGGCCGGTTTCCTGGGCCTGGCGGGCAATGTTGCTGCCAAGGCCGGTGGTGACGCGCACGTCAAAGCCATTGGCGCGCAGGTACTGCGCAGTGATTTCGGCTAGCACGGTCTGTTCGGTGAACACCCGCGCGCCGATACGGATCAGCGGTTTGTCCGCCGCCTGGGCAAATCCTGCAAACAGCAGGGCCGCGCCCAGCAGCAAGGCGATTCTCTTCTTCATACGTTCCCTATCTTTATTGGGCCAGGCCACGTTCCAGCCAGCGCTTGCTGGAGAAACTCACCGCAGCATCCAGCACCAGGGCCAGCAATGCGGTGCAGGCGGCACCCAGCAGCAGCTGTGGCTGGTTGTTCAGGCCGATGCCGGGAAAGATCAGGCTGCCCAGGCTGTTGGCCCCGATCAGGAAAGCCAGTGGCGCGGTACCCACGTTCAGCGCCAGGGCCACGCGCACCCCGCCGACAATGATCGGCACGGCGTTCGGTAGCTCCACTTGCCAGAGTTGCTGGCGCGGGGTCATGCCGATGCCGGTGGCGGCTTCCTTGAGCGAGGCGGGGACGTTTTTGAGGCCCTCGTAGGTGTTGCGCACGATGGGCAGGAGGGAGGCGAGGAACAGCGCGAAGATCGCAGGCCCGGCGCCGATGCCCAGGATACTGAGGGCGATGGCCAGAACGGCCAGAGGGGGAATGGTGTTGCCAACGTTGAAGAACTGCATGAAGCGCTCGGCTTTGTCGACCCGGTGCGGTCGACTGAGCGCAATGCCGGCGGGGATGCCCACGGCCAACGCCGCCGCCATCGAAGCCAGCACCAGTATCAGGTGCGCTTGCAGGTAGAACCCAAGATCGTCGCGATAACGCGCGATCGTGTCGATGCCGATCCAGTGGATCAGCAGGGCCAGGATGACGAGCACGGCGGCCCATCCCAACAGCCCTTTACCGTAGCGTTTAGCCACAGGCGGACTCCTTGTGTTGTCGGCGAGCACACTTCTTTGAAGCCGGCCATGGTTGGCGGCGGGTGGTGTGTTCGCGAGTAGCAGCGTGACGCAGGCCGAAGGCTGCGAATCAAGCCATGAGCCGAACCCCGTCGGGCCCGAAAATGCCAGTAAAACCAATCCCCAAGCGAAGCGGGTTGCAGGGGAGTGGACGTCTCCGTGGGCGCAAAGGTTCCCACTTGAAGCGGCATTTGGCCAGCGTTAATCACTGGGTGTGCGTAATTATGGCGAGAAAAAACAGTGGGTTAATGTGCTGCGGGCGTTGAAACAACTACCCTGTGGCCATTTGCCGTGATAAAGCAATTGCCTGGAAAATTTGTTGTGGCAGGGCCGGCCTATTCACCCACGAAAGGGCCGTACCAAGCGCCGCCTGTTCAGCAAATTTTGGTCCCCGCCCAACTTCAGGTATGATATCGCCCCTTTTAAAATCCCCCAGTCAGGCGATTTCCCATGACCAACCAGGCCGCCGAAGTCGCGAAGCGCCGCACTTTCGCAATCATTTCCCACCCCGACGCCGGTAAGACCACCATCACCGAGAAGCTGTTGCTGATGGGCAAGGCCATTGCCGTCGCCGGTACCGTGAAGTCGCGCAAGTCCGACCGCCACGCCACCTCCGACTGGATGGAAATGGAGAAGCAGCGCGGCATCTCCATCACCACCTCGGTGATGCAGTTCCCGTACCGGGAGCACATGATCAACCTGCTCGACACCCCCGGCCACGAAGACTTCTCGGAAGACACCTACCGCACCCTGACCGCGGTGGACTCGGCGCTGATGGTGCTCGACGGCGGTAAAGGTGTAGAGCCGCGGACCATCGCCCTGATGGACGTGTGCCGCCTGCGCGACACGCCCATCGTCAGCTTCATCAACAAACTCGACCGTGATATCCGCGACCCGATCGAACTGCTCGACGAAATCGAAGCCGTGCTCAAGATCAAGGCCGCGCCAATCACCTGGCCGATCGGTTGCTACCGCGACTTCAAGGGCGTGTACCACCTGCGCGGTGACTACATCATTGTCTACACCCCGGGCCACGGCCATGAGCGTACCGAGGTGAAGATCATCGAGAAGCTCGACTCCGATGAAGCCCGTGCGCACCTGGGGGACGAATATGATCGTTTCCTCGAACAGCTCGAACTGGTCCAGGGCGCCTGCCATGAGTTCGATCAGGACGAGTTCATCAACGGCCAGCTGACCCCGGTGTTCTTCGGTACCGCACTGGGCAACTTCGGCGTAGACCATGTGCTCGACGCGGTTGTCGACTGGGCGCCGCGCCCGCTGGCCCGTGTCGCCCACGAGCGCACCGTGGAGCCGGTGGAAGAGAAGTTCACCGGCTTCGTGTTCAAGATCCAGGCGAACATGGACCCGAAGCACCGCGACCGTATCGCCTTCATGCGCATTTGCTCGGGCAAGTACGAGAAGGGCATGAAGATGCGTCATGTGCGTACCGGCAAAGACTTGCGCATCGGCGATGCACTGACCTTCTTCTCCTCCGAGCGTGAGCAACTGGAAGAGGCGTTTGCCGGTGACATCATCGGCCTGCACAACCACGGCACCATCCAGATCGGCGACACCTTCACCGAAGGCGAGGCGCTGGGCTTCACCGGTATCCCGCACTTTGCCCCGGAACTGTTCCGCCGCGTACGCCTGAAGGACCCGCTGAAATCCAAGCAGTTGCGCCAGGGCCTGCAGCAGTTGGCCGAAGAGGGTGCAACGCAGGTGTTCTTCCCGGAGCGCAGCAACGACATCATCCTGGGTGCGGTGGGTGTGCTGCAGTTCGACGTGGTCGCCAGCCGCCTTAAGGAAGAGTACAAGGTGGAATGCGCCTACGAGCCGATCACCGTCTGGTCGGCGCGCTGGATCAGCTGCGACGACAAGAAGAAGCTCGAGGAATTCCAGACCAAGGCCATGGAAAACCTGGCCATCGACGGTGGCGGGCACCTGACCTACCTGGCCCCGACCCGGGTCAACCTGGCACTGATGGAAGAGCGCTGGCCGGACGTCAAGTTCCGCGCTACCCGCGAACATCACTGATAACTGAAATGGGGCCGCAACGCGGCCCCATTTCAGTTCACTTCATCAAACACTCCCTGAACTCCGCAACGAGGTCGCCACGACCCGCCTGCAGGCGGCACTGCCGGTGTGGTGGCGGGGCACTTGTAGAGCGTCGACAGCGAATTGATCCGGCGCTGAACCCCAGATCGTCAATTGACCCAAGAATGCAGAACACCTGATGCCTGAGCGCCTCTCGCGCATTTTGCACGGTTCTGAAACAGCATATTTCACTAAGTCATTGATTTTAATGATGGTCATTTTTTGTCACAAATGGCATGGCTGCTGCAATGGTTACTGCGCGAATGGATTTCTCGCTAACAACATAGGGCCAAACATCATGATCACCTCTGCCGACTACCCCGTTGTCGATACCCAAAGCCGCTCAGGGGTTTCCTGGGCGGCTATCTTCGCTGGCGCCGCTACTGCTGCAGCCTTGTCTCTCATCCTTGTGGTACTGGGTGCGGGCCTTGGCTTTGCGGCCACTTCGCCCTGGGCTGATGAGGGTGCAAGTGCCAAGGCCCTGGGCGTCTCCACCATTGTCTGGCTGCTGCTGACGCAGATCATCGCCTCAGGGCTGGGCGGCTACATTGCCGGTCGGCTGCGGGTGAAATGGGCCAACCTGCACGGTGACGAGGTATATTTCCGCGATACCGCACATGGCTTCCTGTCCTGGGCTGTAGCCACGCTGGTAGCGGCGATGCTGGTACTGGGTGCAGCTGGCAACCTGGTAGGTGCCGGTGCCAGTGCCGCGTCACAGGCCGCGACCATGTCGGTAGCAGCAGGTGGTGCAGCAGCGGCGGGTAGCAATAATGACTCGATGGGTTACTTCGTCGACAGCCTGTTCCGTGGCGATGGCCCGGCACCGGTCAGCGACGATGCCGCCAACGGTGTAGCCGCACGCATCCTGGCCAAAGGGATTGCCAGTGACCAGGCATTGTCTGCCGAAGATCGCGCCTACCTGGCGCAACTGGTGGCGCAGCGTACCCGCCTGAGCCAGGCCGAAGCAGAGGCACGTGTCGACCAGGTGATGGCCCAGGTACAGCAGCTGAAGACCGACGCCAAGCAAGCGGCCGACACCGCTGCCAAGGTTGCCGCCTGGACGGCGCTGTGGACCTTTGTCGCACTGCTGTGCGGCGCGTTCTTCGCCAGCGTCGCGGCGCTGTACGGTGGCCGTCAACGTGACCGCGTGCAGTGGCTTGAAGGTGACTACGTCGCTCACCGGACCATTCAACGTTAAGCAAGGAGAACTGCCATGCGCTCGATACTGTTGTGGATGATCGGGGTACCGATTCCCGTGATTATCCTGATTGCACTGTTCATGCACTGAATCGAGGGGCGGCTTATGCCGCCCTTTGCTTTGGCGCTCGACAAGGAGACAGGCCATGCGCTCGATATTGCTGTGGATGATCGGGGTGCCGATCCCGGTGATCATCCTGATCTGGTTGTTCATGCATTGAAATAGCCGGGGCCGCTTTGCGGCCAATCGCCGGCAAGCCAGCTCCCACCCAGACCGCATCGAATTCACGCCCTGCGCCGTACTTGTGGGAGCCTGGCTTGCCGGCGATGGGCCGCAAAGCGGCCCGCCCTTAATCAACGATCAAAGAAACTGCTCGGCATAGTGGCACGCTACCTGCCGGGTACTGACCTGTCGCAGCGCCGGCACCTCCTTGGCGCACCGCTCGGTCGCATACGGGCAGCGCTTGTGAAACGCACAGCCATCCGGCGGATTCAACGGGTTGGGCAGCTCGCCAACAATGCGTATCTTTGGTTTGAGTGGGTCCGGATGAATAGCCGGCGTGGCCGACAGCAGCGCCTGGGTATAGGGATGCAGCGGCTTCTCGTAGATATCCGCCTTGGGCCCCATCTCCGCCGGCCGCCCCAGGTACATCACCAGCACCTGGTCAGCCACATGCCGCACTACCGCCAGGTTGTGCGAGATGAACACGTAGGCGGTGTTGAACTCCTTCTGCAGGTCCATGAACAGGTTCAGCACCTGGGCCTGGATCGACACGTCCAGCGCCGAGGTCGGTTCGTCCGCCACCAGCACCTTGGGCTGCAGCATCATCGCCCTGGCCAGGGCGATACGCTGGCGCTGGCCACCGGAAAACATGTGCGGGTAGCGCTGGTAGTGCTCGGGCCGCAGGCCGACCTGTTCCATCATCTTCTGCACCTTCTCGCGCCGTTCGGCCTTGCTCAGCGAGGTGTTGATCAGCAGTGGCTCGGCTAGTTGGTCACCAATCTTCTGCCGCGGGTTGAGCGAGGCATAGGGGCTCTGGAACACCATCTGCACATCACGGCGCAGTTGCTTGCGTTCGGCCTTGCTGGCGCCCGTCACCTCGGTGCCGGCGATCTGCAACGAGCCCGAGGATGGCTCTTCGATCAGGGTCAGGGCACGCGCCAGGGTCGACTTGCCGCAGCCGGACTCGCCGACCACCGCCAGGGTCTTGCCAGCTTCCAGCTCGAACGACACGCCATTCAGCGCCTGAACCAGGGCATGGCCCTTGAACAGCCCGCGGGACACTTGGTAATGCCGGGTCAGCGCCCGGGCGGATAGAACGACGGCCATCACGCCACCTCCTGGTTCAGCGGGTAGAAGCAACGCACCAGGCTATGCGCCTTGGGGTCGAGGGACGGGCGCTGGTTTCGGCAGTTGTCCTGCACATACGGACAGCGCGGCGACAGCAGGCAACCGACCGGGCGGTCGTAGCGGCCGGGGACGATGCCGGGCAGGGTGGCCAGGCGTTCGGCGCCGATGCTGTGCTCGGGGATCGCCGCCAGCAAGGCTTCGCTGTAGGGGTGGGCGGGCACATCGAACAGCTCGGGTACCTGGCCGACTTCCACGGCCTGGCCGGCGTACATCACGCACACTCGCCTGGCCGTTTCGGCAACTACGGCGAGGTCATGGGTGATCAGGATCAGCGCCATGTTGCGTTCTTTCTGCAAGTTGACCAGCAGTTCCATGATCTGGGCCTGGATGGTCACGTCGAGCGCGGTAGTGGGCTCGTCAGCGATCAGCAGCTTGGGCTCGCCGGCAATTGCCATGGCAATGGCCACACGTTGGCTCATGCCGCCGGACAGTTGGTGCGGGTAGGCATCCAGGCGGCTTTCCGCAGCCGGGATTTCCACCTTTTTCAACAGCTCCAGGGCCCGTTGGCGCGCCGCCTTGCCTTTCAGGCCAAGGTGCTGGCGCAGCACTTCCTCGATCTGGAAGCCCACCGTATAGCTGGGGTTGAGCGCGGTCATCGGGTCCTGGAAGACCATCGCGATGTCCTTGCCCACCACTTTGCGCCGCTGCCGACCGCTGAGCTTGAGCATGTCGGTGCCGTCGAAGTTGAGGGCATCGGCGGTAATGCGCCCCGGCGCGTCGATCAGCCCCATCAGGGCCATCATGGTCACCGATTTACCCGAACCGGACTCGCCGACGATGGCCAGGATCTCGCCGGCGTCCACCACCAGGTCCAGGCCGTCGACCACCGGTACTGCGTTGGCGTCGCCGAAGCGCACGTTGAGGTTATTGATCTGCAACAGTGACATGGCGTTCTCCTCAGGCGGCGTTCTTGAGTTTCGGGTCCAGCGCATCGCGCAGGCCGTCGCCCATCAGGTTGATTGCCAGCACACTGAGCAGAATGGTGATGCCCGGCAGGCTCACCACCCACCAGGCGCGCTCGATGTAGTCACGGGCCGACGCCAGCATGGTGCCCCACTCGGGGGTTGGCGGTTGTACGCCCAGGCCCAGGAAGCCCAGGGCGGCGGCATCCAGAATCGCCGAAGAAAAGCTCAAGGTGGCCTGCACGATCAGCGGCGCCATGCAGTTGGGCAGCACGGTGACGAACATCAGCCGCGGCAGCCCGGCACCGGCCAGGCGCGCGGCGGTGACGTAGTCGCGGTTCAGTTCGCCCATCACCGCAGCGCGGGTCAGGCGCACGTAGGAGGGCAGCGAAACGATGGCGATGGCAATCACCGTGTTGATCAGGCCTGGGCCGAGGATGGCGACGATGGCTACGGCCAGCAGCAACGACGGCAGGGCCAGCATCACGTCCATCAGGCGCATGATCGACGGCCCGAGAATTTGCGGGAAAAAGCCGGCCAGCAGGCCCAGCAGGATGCCCGGGATCAGCGACATCACCACCGACGACAGGCCGATCAGCAACGACAGCCGCGCGCCCTGGATCAACCGCGAAAGCAGGTCGCGGCCCAGTTCGTCGGTACCGAGGATGAACTGCCAGGTGCCGCCTTCGAGCCACACCGGCGGGGTCAGCAGGAAGTCGCGGTATTGCTCGCTCGGGTCATGCGGGGCGACCCAGGGAGCGAACAGTGCGCAGAACACCACCAGGCACATGAAGGCCAGGCCCATTACCGCGCCCTTGTTGCGCGCGAAGGCTTGCCAGAACTCTTTGTACGGCGAAGGGTAGAGCAGGCTGTGGTCCACCGGGCTGGCCGGCGCCACAGGTTTTGCAATCGGGCTAGTCATGGCAAGGGCCTCAGCGCTGATGACGGATGCGTGGGTTGGCCAGGCCGTAGAGAATGTCCACGACGAAGTTGACCAGGATTACCAGGCAGGCGATCAACAGGATGCCGTTCTGGACCACGGGGTAGTCGCGGGCGCCGATGGCTTCGATCAGCCACTTGCCGATGCCCGGCCATGAAAAGATGGTTTCGGTCAGCACCGCCCCCGCCAGCAGCGTGCCGACCTGCAGGCCGAATACGGTCAGAACCGGGATCAGCGCGTTGCGCAGGCCGTGCACGAACACCACGCGGGCTGGCGACAGACCCTTGGCGCGGGCGGTGCGGATATAGTCCTCGCGCAGCACTTCGAGCATCGACGAGCGGGTCATGCGGGCGATCACCGCCAGCGGGATGGTACCGAGCACGATGGCCGGCAGGATCAGGTGCATCACCGCGTCCTTGAACGCGCCTTCTTCGTCGCTGAGCAGGGTGTCGATGAGCATGAAGCCGGTCTTCGGCTCGATGTCGTAGAGCAGGTCGATGCGCCCGGACACCGGGGTCCAGCCCAGGCTGACCGAGAAGAACATGATCAGGATCAGGCCCCACCAGAAGATCGGCATCGAGTAGCCGGCCAGCGATATGCCCATCACCCCATGGTCGAACAGCGAGCCACGCTTGAGCGCGGCGATCACCCCGGCCAGCAGGCCGACGACGCCGGCGAACAGCAGGGCGGCCAGGGCCAGTTCGAGGGTAGCGGGGAACAGGGTGAGGAACTCGGTCCATACGCTTTCGCGGGTGCGCAGCGATTCACCCAGGTCACCGTGGGCCAGCTTGCCGACGTAGTCCAGGTACTGGACCGGCAGCGGCTTGTTCAGGCCCAGGCGCTCCATGGCCTGGGCATGCATTTCGGGGTCGACCCTGCGCTCGCCCATCATCACTTCCACCGGGTCGCCGGGGATCAGGCGTATAAGCGCGAAGGTGAGCAAGGTGATGCCGAAAAAGGTCGGTATCAGCAGGCCAAGGCGCCGGGCAATAAAACTCAACATTGTCGGGGTTACCTCATCAGGCCGTGCGGCCAACAGCGCGCGACGGCAGTGCCGCCGGTCCCCGTGAGGGTTGCCGGCGGTCGTTGTTGTTCTACTTCACCTTGGTGGTGGCGAAGTTGTTGTTGGTCAGAGGGCTGATCACGTAGCCCTCCACGTTGTCACGCATGGCCGTGAACACCTTCGGGTGGGCCATGCTGATCCAGGGTTGGTCGTCATCGTACACTTTCAATGCCTCGCTATAGAGCCTTGCGCGTTCGTCGTTGTCGATCACCTCGCGGGCCTGGGTAATCAGGTCCTGGAATTTCGAGTTGCACCAGCGCGCGTAGTTCTCGCCGTTTTTTGCCGCTTCGCAGCTCAGCAGCGGGGTAAGAAAGTTGTCCGGGTCGGCGTTGTCACCTGCCCAGCCGGTGGACACCAGGTCGGCTTCGCCCTTTTTCGCCCGGCGCAGCATTTCGGCCCACTCCATCACGCGAATGTCCAGCTTCAGGCCGATCTGTTTCAGGTCGGCCTGCAGCATTTCGGCGGACAGGCGCGGGTTGGGGTTGGTCATGCCGCCGCCGTTACGGGTGAACAACGTGATCACTGCGCCTTCCGGTACGCCAGCTTCCTTGAGCAAGGCACGCGCCTTGTCGAGGTCGCGGGGAGGGTTCTGGTTGCTGGTGTTGTAGCCGATCATGGTCGGCGGGTACGGGTTCACGCCCACTAGCGCGTTGCCTTTGCCAAACAGCTGGTCAACATGGCTCTGCCGGTCGAAGGCCATGTTGATGGCTTTACGCACGCGCACGTCGCTGAGGTACTTGTGCTGGGTATTCATGGCGATATAGCCGGTGACCAGCGCTTCGGTCTCGGCCACCTTGAGCCTGGGGTCGGCCTTGATCGACGGCACGTCCTCCGGTTTGGGGTACACGGCGACCTGGCATTCGTTGGCGCGCAGCTTCTGCAAGCGCACGTTGCTGTCGGTACTGATGGCGAATACCAGGCTCTCGGCTGGCGGCTTGCCGCGGAAGTAGTCGGGGTTGGCCTTGAAGCGGACCTGGGCGTCCTTGTTGTAGCGCTGGAAGATGAACGGGCCGGTGCCGATCGGCTTGCTGTTCAATTGGGCGGTGTTACCGGCCTTGAGCAACTGGTCGCCGTATTCGGCGGAGTAGATCGAGGTAAAGGCCATTGCCATGTCACGCAGGAACGGCGATTCGGGGCGGGCCAGGGTGATCACCACGGTGTGCTCGTCGATCTTTTCCACCGACTTGAGCAGGCGGCTGAAGGACATGCTTTCGAAGTACGGGTAGCCGACACTGGTCTTGCCATGCCACGGGTGGGCCGGGTCGAGCTGGCGCCGCAAGCTCCACAGCACGTCGTCGGCGTTGAAGTCCCGGGTGGGGGTGAAGTAGTCAGTGGTGTGGAACTTCACGCCCTGGCGCAGGTGGAAGGTGTAGGTCAGGCCATCTGCCGAAATGTCCCAGCGTTCGGCCAGGGCTGGCTGCACGTCAGTGGTACCGGGCTTGAAGTCGACCAGGCGGTTGAACAGCGTTTCTGCGGTGGCATCGAAGGTGACCCCAGTGGTGTACTGGACCACGTCGAACCCTTCCGGGCTGGCTTCGGTGCATACCACCAGCGGCTTGGCCGCCAGCTGCGTGGCACTGCCCAGGACCAGTGCGGCCAGGGCAAGGCGCAGCGGTAGCGATTTCATGAAAGCTTTCTGCATGGGTTGAGTTCTCCCTGCTTGCATGGGTTCCAGCGTAGCCGCCACGGCCCGCCGTGAAGCGGACCGTGGCGTCAACGGTCAGAGAATGTTGAACGGAATGGTGGTCACCACGCGGAACTCGTCCAGGCTGCCATCGCCCTGGGCCTTGCTGGCGCGGTGGGTGGTGTAGGTGGCGCGGATGCTGGTGTCTTTCAGCGGCCCGCTCTGCACCGCGTAGCTGCTGCCGATGCCCCACTCGTAGTGGGTTTCGCCATCCAGGCCTTTCACGTCATAGGCCGTGCCGCGGTAGTGCGTGCCATCGATGCCCCAGCCGCGGGCGTTGTACAGGTTGAACTTCAGGCCCGGCACGCCATAGGGCGCCATGTTCAGCACGTAGGAAATCTGCAGCGACTTCTCGTTGGGGCCGTTGAAGTCCGACAGCAGCGAGTTGGCCAGGAAGATGCCGTTGGTTTCGTGCAGGTAGTCGAAGTACTCGTTGCCGTTCACCTGCTGC
Organism: Pseudomonas sp. CM25; assembly: GCF_013179705.1. Taxonomy (NCBI): domain Bacteria; kingdom Pseudomonadati; phylum Pseudomonadota; class Gammaproteobacteria; order Pseudomonadales; family Pseudomonadaceae; genus Pseudomonas; species Pseudomonas sp. CM25. Next base: position 26,271 of record NZ_JABMCW010000007.1, read on the forward strand.
CACGAAGCGCTGAGGGTGTGCGCCTGATGGGTCAGTCCGAGCGACAGGCTGTAGGTGTCGTTGTCGATCTTGCCCATCTTCTGGCTGCCGGCGTCGACAGTCTTGTAGTAGTTCAGGCCGGTGTTCAGGCTGAGCACCGCGCTGTCGCCGAGCACGTGGTTGGCGCCGAAGTAGTACTGGTTCCAGAAGTCGTCGACCTTGGTGGCGTACAGGCTGGTGCTGAGGCTTCTGAACGGCTGGTAGTTGATGCCGGCGGTGCTGGCGCGGTCGGTTTCAACGCCGGCGGCGCCGTACTCGCTGCGGAACTTGCTCAGGCTCTGCTCGGTACGTGGCGAGACGCGGTCGAAGGTGCCCAGGTCGATGCTGAGGTTGTCGAACTCGGCGCTGTGCAGGAACGCGCCCTGGAAGCTTGAGGGCAGGGCACGGTTGCCGATGTAGGCGAGCATCGGCGTATCCACCGACTGGCGGCCCAGGGTCAGGGTGGTGTTGGACACGCGCGCCTTGATGTTGCCCAGGCCCAGTTTGCTCCACTGGCCGATGGGATCGCCGTCGCTGTGGGTCAGTGTGCGGTTATTGGGCCCGGCAATGGCCTGGCGGCTCTGCTGCAGGGCGATGGCGTTGAAGCCGGCGGCCTCGACGGCAAAGCCCACAGTGCCCTCGGTGAAGCCCGAGCTGTAGTTGAGGATGGTGCCCTGTAGCCAGTTTTCGCGGCTGTGGGTGTCGTGGCGGGTGCCGTCATTCTTGTAGTACTTCCACAGCGGGGCGCGTGCGGCGCGTTCGCGGGCGTACCAGTTGCGGGTGCTACCGGACAGGCTCTGGCCGTCGATGAAACCGCTGGCCTGGGCCTGCTCGCTGCTGTCCTTCAAGGTGATGGGGATGAAAGCCTGGCTTTGCGGGTCGGCCTGGGCCATGGTGGTCAAGGCACCGATGGATAACGCCAGTGCGGTCAAGGTGAATGCTTTCAAGGTTGAAGCTCCTTTTCTTTTCTAGTTATTGCCGGCCTTGTGAGCCGGGGTGCTTGTAGCGGTGTTGCCAGGGGTGCCACGGGATCGCCGGGCTGAATTTGGGAGATGTGTTGCCTGTGCCGGCCTTTTCGCGGGTAAACCCGCTCCCACAGGTAGGGCGCTAATGCCGAACCTGTTGTAAACCTGTGGGAGCGGGTTCACCCGCGAAGAGGCCGGCCCTGGCTAATGCCTAGTCAACACTCACACCGGAAAAATCATTGCGTCCGAACGGGCTGACCTTGAACCCGGAAACCTTGATGCCAAGTGGCTGGTTGACCGTGGAATGCGCCACCGGGGTAATCGGGACCTGCTGCTTTAGCCGCTGCTGGGCTTGCTGGTACAGCGCGCTGCGCTGCGCGCGATCGGTTACCTGCTTGGCCTGTTTGACCAGGCTGTCGTACTGCGGATCGCACCACAGCGAGTAGTTGTTGCTGCCGATGGCATCGCAGCTATAGAGGGTGCCCAGCCAGTTGTCCGGGTCGCCGTTGTCACCGGTCCAGCCGATCAGGGCGATGTCGTGTTCGCCGCTTTTCATGCGCTTGAGGTACTCGCCCCATTCGTAGCTGACGATGCGCACCTTGAAGCCGAGCTTGGTCCAGTCGGCCTGGAGCATTTCGGCCATCAGCTTGGCGTTGGGGTTATACGGGCGCTGCACCGGCATGGCCCAGAGGGTGACCTCGGTGCCCGGCTTGACCCCCGCCTGCTGCAAGAGCTGCCTGGCCTTTTCCGGGTCGTAGGGTGCGTCCTTCAGGCTTTTGTCGTAGGACCATTGGGTTGGCGGCATGGCGTTGACTGCCCGTTGGCCGGAGTCTTGGTACACCGCCTGGAGAATCGCTTGCTTGTTGACTGCCATGTCCATCGCCTGGCGCACTTCCAGGCGGTCGAACGGGGGGTGCTGGGTGTTGTAGGCGATGTAGCCAAGGTTGAAGCCCGGTTGCTGCAACACCTGCAACTTGCTGTCGGCCTTGAGCGCCGGCAGGTCGGCCGGGCGTGGGTGCAGGGTGACCTGGCACTCGTTGCGCCGTAGCTTCTGGATGCGCACCGAAGGGTCGATGTTGATCGAGAACACCAGGTTGTCGAGCTTGACCTGCTCCGGTGCCCAGTAGTCCTTGTTGCCCTTGTAGCGGATCTGCGAGTCCTTCTGGTAACGCTGGAACACAAACGCCCCGGTGCCGATCGGTTGCTGGTTGATGTCGCTGGGGCGACCGCTGGCCAGCAGTTGCTCGGCGTATTCGGCAGACAGTATCGAGGCGAAGCTCATGGCCAGGTTCTGGATGAACGCGGCGTCGACCGTATTCAGGGTGAACACCACGGTCAGCGGGTCGACCTTGTCGACACCGGCGATGTTCTTGTCCAGGCCCATGCTGATGAAATAGGGGAACTCGGTAGGGTACGCCTTGCGGAACGGGTGGTCCTTGTCGAGCATGCGATTGAAGGTGAACAGCACATCGTCGGCATTGAAGTCGCGGCTCGGGGTAAAGGCCTTGTTGCTGTGGAACTTGACCCTCTCGCGCAGGTGGAAGGTATAGCGCAGGCCATCGTCGGAGACTTCCCAGCGGGTCGCCAAAGCAGGGTGCACGGCTGTGCCGCCGCGTTCGAACTCGACCAGGCGGTTGTAGATCGGCTCGGCGGCGTCGTTGTCGGTGGCGCTGGTGTACTGGGCGGTGTCGAAGCCTGCGGGGCTGCCTTCGGAACAGAACACCAGGTTGTTGGCCAGCAAGGCCGGTGACTGGCTCATCAGGCCCAGGGCCAGCAGGGTCGAAAGGCGGGTAGCGTGGCGCATGGCAAGTCCTTTTTCGTCTGTTTGCGCCGTCTCGGGGTACGAATGACGGCAACAGTTCGCCGACCCCGCAGCGGATAGCCGCAGGACGACATGCAAAAGTTGCTGGAGGAAGGGGCGCCCGCGGCTCGGCGGGCGCCGGCGTTACCCTATTTGTCCACGCTGACGCCGTAGAAGGAGTTCAGCGCAAACGGGCTGATCTTGAAGTCCTTCACTTTGGCGCTCATGGGCTGGTACACGGTGGAGTGGGCGATCGGGGTGATCGGCACCTGCTCCTTGAGGATGTGCTGCGCCTGCTGGTACAGCGCGGTGCGTCTGGCCTGGTCGGAGGTGGCCTTGGCCTGCTTGATCAGGTCGTCGTAGGGCTTGTAGCACCATTTGGAGAAGTTGTTGCCGTCCACGGCATCGCAACCGTAAAGCGTGCCCAGCCAGTTGTCCGGGTCACCGTTGTCACCGCTCCAGCCAATCAGCATGGCGCCCTGTTCGCCGCCCTTGGAGCGCTTGATGTACTCGCCCCATTCATAGCTGACGATCTTCGCCTTGATGCCGATCTTGGCCCAGTCGGACTGTAGCATTTCGGCCATCAGCTTGGCATTGGGGTTGTATGGCCGTTGCACGGGCATGGCCCACAGGCTGATCTCGGTACCGTCCTTGATGCCGGCTTCCTTGAGCAGCTGCCTGGCTTTTTCGGGGTCGAACGGGGCGTCCTTGATACTGTCGTCATAGGACCACTGGGTCGGCGGCATGGCGTTGACTGCCAGCTGGCCCGCGCCCTGATACACCGATTCGATGATCTTCTTCTTGTCCACGGCCATGTCCAGTGCCTGGCGCACCTTCAGCTGGGCCATGGGGTTGGGCTCGTTGCTGCCCTTGATCTTGTCCATCACGTTGTAGGCGATGTAGCCCAGGTTGAAGCCGGCCTGCTGCGGCATCTGCAGGTTCTTGTCGGCCTTCAGCGGCTCGATATCGGCCGGGCGCGGGAACAGGGTGACCTGGCACTCGTTCTTCTTCAGCTTCTGCATGCGCACCGAGGCGTCGGTAGTGATGGCGAAGATCAGGTTGTCGATCTTCACGTCCTCGGGCTTCCAGTAGTCCTTGTTGCCCTTGAAGCGGATCTGCGCGTCCTTCTGGTACTTGCTGAACACGAACGGGCCGGTGCCGATCGGCTTCTGGTTGATGTCGGCGGGCTTGCCGCCCTTGAGCAGCTGGTCGGCGTATTCGGCGGACTGAATGGAGGCGAAGCTCATGGCCAGGTTCTGGATGAACGCTGCGTCCACTTCGTTCAGGGTGAACTTCACCGTGTGCTCGTCGAGCTTCTCGAGCTTGGCGATGTTCTTGTCCATGCCCATGTCGGTGAAGTACGGGAACTCGGTGGGGTAGACCTTGCGGAACGGGTGGTCCTTGTCGAGCATGCGGTTGAAGGTGAACAGCACGTCGTCGGCGTTGAAGGGGCGGCTGGGCTTGAAGTAGTCGGTGGTGTGGAACTTGACCCCTTCGCGCAGGTGGAAGGTGTAGGTCTTGCCGTCGTCGGACACTTCCCATTTGGTCGCCAGCCCCGGGATGACTGCAGTGCCGCCGCGTTCGAACTGGGTGAGGCGGTTGAACACGGTCTCGGCCGAGGCATCGAAGTCTGTGCCGGTGGTGTACTGCCCTGGGTCGAAGCCTGCCGGGCTGCCTTCGGAGCAGAACACCAGGTTGGACGCGGCAAGTGCCGACGGAGCACCGGTGAGCAGACCTGCGCCTAGCAGGAACGGAATGACTGCGTGTTTGAGCATGGTGGCCTCATTGTTGTCATTTTTCGATTGAGGTGGCCTCGTGAGCCGACCTGCGGATACTTATGCAGGGGGTGATCCCAATGCAACAGGCATAAGGATAGTTGGCGTCAGAAAAGTAGTACGAACGTACATGGATGTCGCATCGGTATAACTTTCGGCGAAGTTAAACGTTTGCGCAGGCAAAATGATGGCATTTTGCTGGATGTTGCGGGGAGGAAGGGGATGTAGGAAAGCACCTTGATAGTGCGTAGGAAAGGTCTGAAAACACTTGATTTGGCGTTGACGCGGTCCCTGTGGGAGCGGGCGTGCCCGCGAACACCGGCGGAGCCGGTGCCATCCACCGCGTTGGATTCTTCGCGGGCACGCCCGCTCCCACAGGGACTATGTGGCCTTACGGCATCTGCACTTCGATCAAACCATCAGCATTCATGCTCACTTCACTGGTCCCGGCTTCGATATCCGGCGCCGGCGCCGCTTCATCCGCGCCCATGGCCTTCATCGCCATTGGTGCACTGCGCATGTACGGGCGTGGGTAGCCGCTGCTGTTGAGGTTCAAGCTGACCACTTTGTAGCCCTTGCCGCCCAACGCCTCGGTGGCCAGTTGCGCGCGCGCCTTGAAGGCATCGACCGCATCTTTGAGCAGGGCGTCTTCGCTGGTCTTGCGCGTGGCCGGGGCGATGGAGAAGTCCATGCCGCCCATCTTCAATTCCTGCAGCAGGTCGGCGGTGAGCTGGGACAGGGCCGGGAAGTCGGCGCTTTCCAGTCGCAGTTCGGCGCGTTCGCGCCAGCCGGTGATCTTCTGGCCCTTGCTGTCATAGACCGGGTAGCTGTTGCGGCTGCCCTGACTGATCTTCACGTCCTTGACCTGGCGCGACTGCTGCACCGCCTTGTTCATGGTTTCGGTGATCTGCTTGGCGAGCTTGCCCGGGTCGGTGTTCTGCGCTTCGCTGTACAGGGTCACGACCATCAGGTCGCGCGGCACTTCCTTGCTGACTTCGGCGCGCAGCGAAACCTGGTTGTAACGCGGTTCATCGGCGGCCAGCGCCGGCAGGCTGGCGAGCAGGCCGCAGGACAGGATCAGGGCGGTGCCGCGACGTGGGATTTGCATGGGGTACTCCTTGGCAATAAAAGGCGTGGGGTGTGGCCATCCATTCCACGCATGGCCAATCAGACCGGCAACAGTGTAGTGGGTTCAAAAGTGCCATCATGAAGCTGTGACAAAGTGTGGCGCTTTGCCGCAGCGCTGCAGCGAGGCCCCCGGCTTCGGTATACTCCAGCCGATTTTCTGGAGCACTCATCAGGAGAGCTCATGCTCGCTGCCGTACAACCGCTGTCCGCTACCCGCCAGAACCTCTGGCGCCTGACTGTCATTCGCGTACTGGTCCTGGCTGCCCAGGCCGGCTCCGTGGGTGTCGCCTACTGGACCGAACTGCTGCCGTTGCCCTGGCTGTCGCTGGCGGGCACATTGGCCCTGTCGTCGCTGTTGTGTGCCTTCACGGCCCTGCGCCTGCGCCTTTCATTGCCCGTCACCGAAATGGAGTACGCCCTGCAGCTGGCCTGCGACCTGCTGATCCACAGCGCCTTGCTGTATTACTCCGGCGGGTCCACCAACCCGTTCGTCTCGTACTACCTGGTGCCGCTGGCGATTGCCGCAGTGACATTGCCCTGGCTGTACTCGCTGATTCTTTCCGGTATCGCCCTGACCGCCTACAGCATGCTGCTGGTGCAGTTCTACCCGCTCGAAGGCCTGCCCATGGCGCGCGACAAGATGCAGGTCTACGGCATGTGGCTGAGCATCGCCCTGGCCGCGGCAGTGATCACGTTCTTTGCGGCACGCATGGCCGAAGAGCTGCGCCGCCAGGAGCAGCTGCGTTCCGAGCGGCGTGAAGAAAGCCTGCGTGACGAGCAACTGCTGGCCGTGGCCACACAGGCTGCGGGTGCCGCGCACGAGCTGGGCACGCCCCTGGCGACCATGAGCGTACTGATCAACGAGATGCGCCAGGACCACACCGACCCTGTGCTGCAGGAGGACCTGCAGATCCTCCAGGACCAGGTCAAGTTGTGCAAGGAAACCCTGCAGCAACTGGTGCGTGCCGCCGAAGCCAACCGCCGCCTGGCGGTGCAGGAGCAGGATGTGACCGCCTGGCTGGACGAGGCGCTGAACCGCTGGCACCTGATGCGCCCGGAGGCCAGCTACCGCTTCCAGCGCCTGCGTGACGGCCAGGTGCCGCGCCTGACCCCGCCGCCGGACCTGACCCAGGCGCTGTTGAACCTGTTGAACAATGCCGCAGATGCCTGCCCCGATGACCTGCAGGTGCACCTGGACTGGGACGCCCAGGACATCGTCATCAGCATCCGCGACCATGGCCCCGGCGTGCCGCCGGCCATTGCCGAAGCTATCGGCAAACCCTTCATTACCACCAAAGGCAAAGGCTTCGGCCTCGGCCTGTTCTTGAGCAAGGCCAGCGTGACCCGTGCGGGCGGTTCGGTGAAACTCTATAGTCATGAACAGGGTGGCACCCTGACCGAACTGCGCCTGCCTCATGGCAAGCGAGGAGATGAATGATGAGCGAAGAAAACCAGGTCGAAAGCGAAGAGCTGCCGCACCTGCTGCTGGTGGATGACGATGCCACCTTTACCCGGGTCATGGCACGTGCCATGAGCCGCCGCGGTTTCCGTGTAAGCACTGCCAGCTCTGCCGAAGAGGGGTTGATCCTGGCCCAGCAGGACCTGCCGGACTACGCCACGCTGGACCTGAAGATGGAAGGCGACTCTGGCCTGGTGCTGCTGCCCAAGCTGCTGGAGCTGGACCCGGAAATGCGCGTGGTGATCCTGACCGGTTACTCGAGCATTGCCACTGCGGTGGAAGCGGTCAAGCGCGGCGCCTGCAACTACCTGTGCAAACCGGCCGACGCCGACGATGTGCTGGCGGCGTTGCTGTCGGAGCATACCGACCTGGATACCCTGGTGCCGGAAAACCCGATGTCGGTAGACCGCCTGCAATGGGAGCACATCCAGCGCGTGCTGGGCGAGCACGAGGGCAATATCTCGGCCACCGCGCGCGCGCTGGGCATGCACCGGCGGACCTTGCAGCGCAAACTGCAGAAGCGCCCGGTCCGGCGCTGATTCATTTCGCCTGTACCGGCCTCATCGCCGGCAAGCCAGCTCCCACAGGGACGCCACTGGTTCCGAAACCTGTGCAGCACCTGTGGGAGCTGGCTTGCCGGCGATAGGGCCGGTACAGACAGAAATTTCTCTATAACACCCCGCGATCCCCGCAAATCCCGGCCGTTGGCGTATCATTGGCCACCTGACGGCAACCCCTCCAGGATCGCTTGCGCATGCTCGCCCTTCTTATCCAGACGCTGAACATCACGGCACCAGTCTTCGCCATGCTGTTCATGGGCGTACTGCTCAAACGCATCCACCTGATCGACGACAATTTCAACCGCGTCGCCTCGCAGCTGGTGTTCAACGTGTGCATGCCGGCACTGCTGTTCCTTGGTATCTACCACGCCGACCTGGCCTCGGCAGTCAAACCGGGGGTCATCCTCTATTTCATCGTCGCCACTCTGGTCGGCTTTGCCATCGCCTGGGGCATGGCCATCTGGCGCAGCCCGCTGGCCGATCGCGGCATTTATACCCAGGGCGCGTTCCGTGGCAACAACGGTGTGATCGGCCTGGCCCTGGCCGCCAGCCTGTATGGCGACTACGGCATCTCCCTGGGGGCGGTGCTCGCCGGCCTGGTCATCCTCATGTACAACTCGCTGTCGGCGGTGGTGCTGGCGGTATACAGCCCGGACCTCAAGTCCGACCCGTGGAGCATCTGCAAGAGCATTTTCAGCAACCCGCTGATCATCAGCGTGCTGGTGGCCGCGCCGATGGCTTACGGCCAGGTGCCGCTGCCCAACTGGCTGCTGACCTCGGGCGACTACCTGGCGCAGATGACCCTGCCGCTGGCACTGATCTGCATTGGCGGCACGCTGTCGCTGGCGGCGCTTCGCGACAGCGGGAGGCTGGCCGTGGATGCCAGCCTGGTGAAGATGGCCTGGCTGCCCCTGCTTGGCACACTGGGTGCGTGGTTGTGCGGCTTCCGCGGGGCGGAACTTGGCATCCTGTTCCTGTACATCGGCAGCCCGACCGCAGCGGCAAGCTACGTGATGGCGCGGGCGGCCAATGGCAATCATGAACTGGCGGCGTCGATCATCGTCATTACAACGCTAATGGCGGCGATCACCACCAACGTTGGTATTTTCATCTTGCAGTGGGGCGGATGGATCTAGATCCTTGACTGCAAATAACAGCAACAACACTGCCTCACTGAGCTAAAGGACACTTCATGCAAGACCAGAGCACGCCCGAGCGGTTACAGCGCGGGCTGAAGAATCGCCATATCCAGTTGATCGCGCTGGGCGGGGCCATTGGTACCGGTTTGTTCCTGGGCATCGCCCAGACCATCCAGCTGGCTGGCCCCTCCGTACTGCTGGGCTATGCCGTCGCCGGCCTGATGGCCTTCCTGATCATGCGCCAGTTGGGCGAGATGGTGGTCGAAGAGCCGGTAGCCGGCAGCTTCAGTCACTTCGCCCACCAGTACTGGAGCGAGTTCGCCGGCTTCGTCTCGGGGTGGAACTACTGGGTGGTGTATGTGCTGGTCGGCATGGCCGAGCTGACGGCGGTGGGCATCTACGTGCAGTACTGGTGGCCCGACTTCCCCACCTGGGCCACGGCAGCAATCTTCTTCGTGGCAATCAACCTCATCAACCTGACCCAGGTAAAGGTCTATGGCGAGATGGAGTTCTGGTTCGCCCTGGTCAAGGTGGTAGCCATCGTCAGCATGATCGGCTTTGGCGCCTGGCTGCTGACCAGCGGCCATGGCGGCCCGGATGCCAGCGTAGCCAACCTGTGGCAGTACGGCGGCTTCTTCCCTAACGGCGTCAGCGGCCTGGTCATGGCCCTGGCGGTGATCATGTTCTCGTTCGGTGGCCTGGAGCTGGTGGGCATTACCGCCGCCGAGGCCGACAACCCGCGCCAGAGCATCCCCAAGGCCACCAACCAGGTGGTCTACCGCATCCTGATCTTCTACATCGGTGCCCTGGCCGTATTGCTGTCGTTGTACCCGTGGCAGAAGGTGGTGCAGGGCGGCAGCCCGTTCGTGATGATTTTCCACGAGCTGGACAGCGATCTGGTAGCAACCATCCTCAACATCGTGGTGCTGACCGCCGCGCTGTCGGTGTACAACAGCTGCGTATACGCCAACAGCCGCATGCTGTTCGGTCTGGCCAGCCAGGGCGATGCGCCGCGCCAGTTGCTGAAAGTAAGCCGTAGCGGTGTACCGCTGACTGCGCTGGGCGTGTCCGCCTTCGCCACCGGCCTGTGCGTGCTGATCAACTACCTGATGCCGGGGGAGGCGTTTGGCTTGCTGATGGCGCTGGCAGTGTCGGCACTGGTGATCAACTGGGCGAGCATCAGCATCACCCACCTGAAGTTCCGCAAGGCCAAGCTGGCAGCGGGGATAACCCCGTTCTACAAGAGCCTGGGGCATCCGCTGACCAACTACCTGTGTCTGGCGTTCATCGTGCTGATCCTGGTGGTGATGTACCTGACCCCGCCGATCCGGATTTCGGTGATGCTGATTCCGGGGTGGATTGCCGTGCTGTGGGTGGCTTTCAAGTTGAAGAAGGGTCGGCAGGTTCGGCGGTAGATCTTTAGCGCCTGTGATATCGAGCGCCGCCCGCGCGGCGCTCGATATCACGGGCGATGCAACGCTAAAGGCATGCGCATTGTGGCCCTGACGCAACTCAATGCTGCCGCCGCCATGCCCGCACGGTCGTGTACAACAACACAAACGCCAGCACCGGCAGCACATAAAACAGCATCAGCTTTTCCAGGCGGCCCGCCAGCGGCATGCCCATGGTAAAGGCTGCCACGTGCAGGCCATAAGCCAGGTACAGGCAGAGAAACACCAGGCCTTCGGCGCGGGTGATCCGGTAGCCGGAATAGAACACCGGCAGGCTCAGTACCGCCACGCCGAGCATCACCGGCAGGTCGAAGGCCAGGGCGTTGGGCGAGATCGACAGTGGCTCTGGGGTAACCAGCGCGGTCAGCCCCAGCACCGCCAGCAGGTTGAACAGGTTGCTGCCGATCACCGTACCTACGGCGATTTCCCGCTCACCCCGCAGGGCGGCAACCAGCGCTGCGGCCAGTTCCGGCAGGGAGGTGCAGATGGCGACGACCGTCAGGCCGATGATGCGCTCGGACAGGCCCAGATCGGTAGCCACCTCCACCGCGGCATCCAGCAACAGGTGGCCTGCCAGGCTCAGCAGCCCCAGGCCGGCCAGCACCAGCAGCAACGTCCCTGACCAGAAGCGCCGGGCGCTTGCCTTGACGGTGTCCGGGGCGGGATAGGTGCGCGCGTAGTGGCGGGACTGGTGCCAGAGCATTACCAGATAGCCGGCCAGGCCCAGCAGTAGCAGTCCGCCTTCGACCCGACCCAGATGGCCGTTGGCAGACAGCCCGTACACCAGCGCACTGGCGATGATCATCAGCGGGATATCCAGGCGCACCAGCTGGCGCGAAACTCGCAGCGGGATGATCAACGCTGCCAGGCCGAGAATGACCAGCACGTTGAAGATATTGCTGCCGATAACGCTGCCTACCGCCACGTCGGGCGCGCCCTGGTAGGCGGCCTGCAGGCTCACGGTCAGCTGTGGTGCGGTACTGCCGAAGGCCACCAGGCTGAGGCCGATGATCAGCGGGCGTACATGAAGGCGCTGTGCCAGGCGCAGCGCGGCGCGCACCAGCAGTTCGGCGCCGCCTACCAGCAACAGCAGGGCAATGCCCAGTTGCAGCAGGCTGAAAGTGGGAAGGGTGGCGAGGTCGAAAATGGTCGGACTCCTGTCGCGTCAGTCGCTAAGCCCTTGTACCCGTACGCGCGCCGTTCCGCTACGGAGCATGCCGATTTTTTCTGCTGCGGCACGTGACAGGTCGATCAGGCGGCCACGCGTATGCGGGCCACGGTCATTGATGCGCACCACCACACTGCGCTGGTTGGCGGTATTGGTGACCAGCACGCGGCTACCGAATGGCAGGCTGCGGTGGGCGGCGGTGAGGCCATGCTGGTTGAACGGTTCGCCGCTGGCAGTGCGTTTGCCATGGTGGCGTGAGCCGTAATAGGAAGCGGTGCCGGTCTTGTCGTAACCGCGTGGGTCGATGTCATGGCTGGCGCAGCCGGCCAGGAAGGAAAACAGGGCGAGGGTGCCGAGGGATCGTTTCAACAAGTTCTTGCTCCGATGCTGCGGTTGGGGCCGCTGTGCGGCCCATCGCCGGCAAGCCAGCTCCCACAGTTACAGCGCTGCCCTCTAGGGCGATCCTGTACCTGTGGGAGCTGGCTTGCCGGCGATCGAGGGCAAAGCCCTCGCCGCTTTTTCAGCTCACCCTTCGAGCTTGGCCTTGAGCAATTGGTTCACCTGCCCCGGGTTGGCCTTGCCTTTGGACGCTTTCATCGCCTGGCCGACGAAGAAGCCGAACATCTTGCCCCGCTTGGCCTCGTCGGCTGCGCGGTACTGTTCGACCTGCTCGGCGTTGGCTGCCAGCATTTCGTCGAGCATCTTGTCGATCGCACCGGTATCGGTGACCTGTTTCAGGCCTTTGCTCTCGATGATGCTGTCGGCATCGCCTTCACCGGCAGCCATGGCCTCGAACACGGTCTTGGCGATCTTGCCGCTGATGGTGTTGTCGCGGATACGCAGCAGCATGCCGCCCAGCTGTGCGGCGCTGACCGGCGCCTGGTCGATTTCCACGCCCAGCTTGTTCAGCAGGCTGCCCAGCTCGACCATGACCCAGTTGGCAGCCAGCTTGGCGTCGCCGCCGATCTTCACCACTTCTTCGAAGTAGTCCGCCTGTTCGCGGCTGGAGGCCAGCACGTTGGCGTCGTAGGCCGACAGGCCGTACTGGCCCTGGAAGCGCTCGACCTTTTGTGGCGGCAGCTCCGGCAGGCCGGCGCGAATGGAAGCGAGGAAGCTGTCCTCGATCACCACCGGCAGCAGGTCCGGGTCGGGGAAGTAACGGTAGTCGTTGGCTTCCTCCTTGCTGCGCATCGAGCGGGTCTCGTCCTTGTTCGGGTCGTACAGGCGGGTTTCCTGCACCACCTTGCCGCCGTCCTCGATCAGGTCGATCTGGCGCTGGATCTCGGTGTTGATCGCACGCTCGATGAAGCGGAACGAGTTGACGTTCTTGATTTCGCAGCGGGTACCGAACTCCACCTGGCCCTTCGGGCGGATCGACACGTTGCAGTCGCAACGCAGCGAGCCTTCGGCCATGTTGCCATCGCAGATGCCCAGGTAGCGCACCAGTGCGTGGATCGCCTTGACGTAGGCCACCGCTTCCTTGGCGCTGCGCATGTCAGGCTCGGAGACGATTTCCAGCAGCGGGGTGCCGGCGCGGTTCAGGTCGATGCCGGTGGAGCCGCTGAAGTCTTCGTGCAGGCTCTTGCCGGCGTCTTCTTCCAGGTGCGCGCGGGTTACCCCGATGCGCTTGATGGTGCCGTCTTCGAGGGCGATGTCCAGGTGGCCCTTGCCGACGATCGGCAGGTCCATCTGGCTGATCTGGTAGCCCTTGGGCAGGTCAGGGTAGAAGTAGTTCTTGCGCGCGAATACGTTGCGCTTGCCGATTTCGGCATCAATCGCCAGGCCGAACATGCACGCCATGCGCACGGCTTCCTGGTTCAGTACCGGCAGTACGCCGGGCATGCCCAGGTCTACCAGGCTGGCCTGGGTGTTCGGCTCGGAGCCAAAGGTGGTGGCGCTGCCGGAGAAGATCTTCGACTGGGTGGCGAGCTGAGTGTGGATTTCCAGCCCGATCACAACTTCCCATTGCATGTGTGAACTCCTCAGAAGCCGTTGGGGGCGCGGGTGTGCCAGTCGGTCACTTGCTGGTAGCGGTGCGCGACGTTGAGCAGGCGGCCTTCCTGGAAGTACGGCGCCAGCAGCTGTACGCCGACCGGCAGGCCGTCGACGAAGCCGGCTGGCATCGACAGGCCCGGCAGGCCCGCCAGGTTGGCAGTGATGGTGTAGACGTCCTCGAGGTAGGCGGCGACCGGGTCGCTGCTCTTGGCGCCGAGCTTCCAGGCCGGGTTTGGCGTGGTCGGGCCGAGGATCAGGTCGACGTCGTCAAAGGCGGCCATGAAGTCGTTCTTGATCAGGCGGCGGATCTGCTGGGCCTTCACGTAGTAGGCATCGTAGTAGCCGGCCGACAGGGCGTAGGTGCCCACCATGATGCGGCGCTGTACTTCCACGCCAAAGCCTTCGCCACGGGACCGCTTGTACAGGTCGGTGAGGTCCTTGGGTTCCTCGCAGCGGTAGCCGAAACGCACGCCGTCGAAACGCGACAGGTTGGAGGACGCCTCGGCCGGGGCGATCACGTAATAAGCCGGAATGGCATGCTGCATGTTCGGCAGGCTGATTTCCTTGACCACTGCACCGAGCTTTTCCAGCTCCTTTACGCTGGCCTGGACCAGATCGGCGATGCGCGGGTCGAGGCCTGCGCCGAAGTACTCCTTCGGCAGGCCGATGCGCAGGCCCTGCAGCGAGGCATTGAGGTTGGCGCTGTAGTCCGGCACCGGCTCTTCGATGCTGGTGGAGTCCTTGGCGTCGAAACCGGCCATGCCTTGCAGCAGCAGGGCGCAGTCTTCGGCAGTGCGGGCCAGCGGGCCACCTTGGTCGAGGCTGGAGGCATAGGCGATCATGCCCCAGCGCGAAACACGACCGTACGTCGGTTTCAGGCCGGTGAGGTTGGTCAGTGCCGCCGGCTGGCGGATCGAGCCACCGGTGTCGGTGCCGGTGGTGGCCGGCAGCAGGCGCGCGGCCACTGCCGCCGCCGAGCCACCGGACGAGCCGCCCGGGACGTGCTCGAGGTTCCACGGGTTCTTCACCGCGCCGTAGTGGCTGGATTCGTTGGCCGAACCCATGGCGAACTCGTCCATGTTGGTCTTGCCCAGGGTGACCATGCCGGCTTCGGCCAGCTTGGCGACCACGGTGGCGTCGTAGGGCGCCTTGAAGTTGTCGAGCATCTTCGAGCCGCAGCTGGTGCGTACGCCGTTGGTGCAGAACAGGTCCTTGTGGGCGATTGGCGCACCCAGCAGCGCACCGCTTTCGCCTGCGGCACGACGGGCGTCGGCGGCACGCGCCTGGCCCAGGGCCAGGTCTTCGGTGACGCTGATGAAGCTGTTGATTTGCGGGTCGAGCTGCTTGATGCGCGCCAGCAGGGCGCCGGTCAGCTCTTCGGATGAAAACGACGTGTCGGCGAGTCCGCGGGCGATCTCGGCCAGGGTCAATTGATGCATGGCAGGCTCTATCCCTTACTCGATGACTTTGGGAACCAGGTACAGACCGTTTTCGGTCGATGGCGCGATCGCCTGGTAGGTGTCGCGCTGGTTGCTTTCGGTGACCTGGTCGGGACGCAGGCGCTGGCTGGCCTCCAGGGGGTGGGCCAAGGGCTCGATGCCGGTGGTGTCGACCGCTTGCATCTGGTCGACGAGCCCGAGAATGCTGTTCAGGGCATCGGTAATGCGTGGCAGTTCGCCATCATTCAGGCCCAGTCGGGCCAGATGGGCGATCTTTTCCACGTCGCAGCGTTCAAGCGCCATGGTGATCTCCAGGGGAAACAAAGAACGGAATGATGTCCGTGGTGAGGAACATGTCAGCTTTCTGGCGGTCTAACGGCCGCGATCATCTGCTGGCGTGCTCGGAAAAACAGCCAATTTAACATATTGGCTCCTTGCCCAAAATCCCTGCCATTGTTAGAGTTTGCCGCACTTTTTTACCCACGCTTTCCCCAGGGTCACTTTCCCATGTTCAAGAAACTGCGTGGCATGTTTTCCAGCGATCTTTCCATCGACCTGGGTACTGCCAACACCCTTATTTACGTGCGTGAGCGCGGTATCGTCCTGAATGAGCCCTCGGTTGTTGCCATCCGTACCCATGGCAACCAGAAAAGCGTCGTCGCCGTCGGTACCGAAGCCAAACGCATGCTGGGCCGTACGCCTGGCAATATTGCTGCCATTCGTCCGATGAAGGACGGCGTCATCGCCGACTTCAGCGTTTGCGAAAAAATGTTGCAGTATTTTATCAACAAGGTCCACGAGAACAGCTTCCTGCAGCCAAGCCCGCGCGTGCTGATCTGTGTGCCGTGCAAGTCCACCCAGGTAGAGCGCCGCGCCATTCGCGAGTCGGCGCTGGGTGCCGGTGCGCGTGAAGTGTTCCTGATCGAAGAACCCATGGCGGCGGCGATCGGTGCCGGCCTGCCGGTTGAAGAAGCCCGTGGTTCGATGGTCGTGGATATCGGTGGCGGTACCACTGAAATCGCCCTGATCTCGCTGAACGGTGTGGTCTATGCCGAGTCCGTCCGCGTTGGCGGCGACCGCTTCGACGAAGCCATCGTCACCTACGTGCGCCGCAACTACGGCAGCCTGATCGGCGAATCCACCGCCGAGCGCATCAAGCAGGAAATCGGTACGGCCTACCCGGGCGGCGAAGTGCGTGAAGTCGACGTACGCGGCCGCAACCTGGCCGAAGGCGTGCCGCGTGCCTTCACCCTGAACTCCAACGAAGTGCTCGAAGCACTGCAGGAATCGCTGGCGACCATCGTCCAGGCGGTCAAGAGCGCGCTGGAGCAATCGCCGCCGGAGCTGGCCTCCGACATCGCCGAGCGCGGCCTGGTGCTGACCGGTGGTGGCGCGCTGCTGCGTGACCTCGACAAGCTGCTGGCCCAGGAAACCGGCCTGCCGGTGATCGTCGCCGAGGACCCGCTGACCTGCGTCGCCCGTGGCGGTGGTCGTGCCCTGGAGATGATGGACAAGCACGCGATGGACCTGCTCTCCAGCGAGTGATCCCGCTCGCTGTTCATGAGCATCCGGTTTACAGGTAGTACGCACAGTGCTACCTGTATGTGCCGTGCTGGCGCCCGTTGGGGCGCCGTATCCATCAATCCGCAACCAGGCTGGTGCGTTGTCCCATGTCCAATGACCTCCTGAGTCGTCCACGAGGAACGGCCCATTAAACCGCTTTTCTCCAAGGGCCCTTCGCTGGGCGTTCGCCTGCTCGTTCTGGTGGTGATGTCGGTCGCGTTGATGGTTGTCGACGCGCGCTTCGACGTGCTCAAGCCGGTGCGCAGCCAGATGGGCCTGGTGCTGATGGAATCGTACTGGATCACCGACTTGCCGCAGCGTGCCTGGCAAGGCGTGGCCGGCCAGTTCGGCAGCCGCACCGAACTCATCGCCGAAAACGAGAAGCTCAAGACCGAAGCCCTGCTGCTGCAGGGGCGCCTGCAAAAGCTGGCGGCTCTGACCGAGCAGAACGTGCGCCTGCGCGAGTTGCTCAATTCCTCGGCGCTGGTCAACGAAAAGGTCGAAGTGGCCGAGCTGATCGGGGTCGACCCCAACCCGTTCACCCACCGCATCCTGATCAACAAAGGGGAGCGTGACGGTGTGTTCCTGGGGCAGCCGGTACTCGATGCCCGCGGCTTGATGGGCCAGGTGGTCGAACTGATGCCTTACACCTCGCGGGTGCTGCTGCTCACCGACACCACCCACAGCATCCCCGTGCAGGTCAACCGCAATGGCCTGCGCGCCATCGCCAGCGGCACCGGCAACCCGGAGCGCCTGGAGCTGCGCCATGTGGCCGATACTGCCGACATCAAGGAAGGCGACCTGCTGGTCAGTTCCGGCATGGGCCAGCGTTTCCCTGCCGGCTACCCGGTGGCCACGGTCAACGAAGTGATCCACGATTCCGGCCAGCCGTTCGCCATTGTGCGTGCCATTCCCACGGCCGCGCTCAACCGCAGCCGCTACATGTTGCTGGTGTTCAGCGACCGACGTAGCCCGGAACAGCGTGCCACCGACGCAGCCCTTGCCCAGGAAGAGGCCGACCGCAAGGGCTTGGCCGCCCCTGGCCAGCCGGCTGCCACACCTGCTGCGCCAGCCACCCCTGCAGCGCCGGCCACGCCGGCCGCGCAGCCTGCAGTCCCGGCTGTCGCGCCTGCCGCCGCGCCGGCCGCACCCGCTCAACCCCGGAGGCAATGATGGCTGCATCACGCCGCAACAACGGCTGGGTCATCTGGCTGACTTTCGCCATCGGCCTGTTGCTCAGCGTCTCGCCCATGCCGCAGTTCATGGAAGTGTTCCGGCCCATGTGGCTGGCCATGCTGGTGTCGTTCTGGACGCTCGCCGTGCCCGGCAAGGTCGGCATGACCACGGCGTTCGTGCTGGGCCTGGCCGAGGACGTACTGTACGGCACCCTGCTGGGGCAGAACGCGCTGGTGCTGACCCTGATCACCTTCCTGGTGTTGTCCTTGCAGCAGCGCTTGCGGATGTTCCCCATGTGGCAACAAAGCCTGGTCATCCTGGTGATCTTCGGCATCGCCCAGCTGATCCAGCTGTGGCTCAGCGCGCTGACCGGCAACCGCCTGCCCACCCTGGCACTGGTCTGGTCGGCAGTGATCAGCGCCTTGCTCTGGCCGTGGATCAGTTTCGCCCTGCGCGACCTGCGCCGCCGCTTGCGTATCAACTGACGGCGACGCCGCCGCCGACAGGGAGATGTCTGCATGAATACGCTTTACCTGGCCTCTGGCTCGCCCCGTCGTCGTGAACTGCTGACCCAGATCGGCGTGCCGTTCAGCGTCGTCAGCGCCCCCATCGATGAAACCCCGCTTGCCGACGAAAGTGCCCCGGCCTATGTCGAACGCCTGGCCCGGGCCAAGGCCGCCGCGGGCCTTGCCTGCGTTACCGGGCCGGCTGTAGTGCTGGGCGCCGACACCGCCGTGGTGCTCGATGGTCGTATTCTCGGCAAACCGGAAAACCGCGAACATGCGCTGGCCATGCTGGCCGACCTGTCAGGCCGCGAGCACCAGGTACTGACCGCAGTCGCCCTAAGCGACGGCCAGCGGGTGGGCAGCCTGTGTGTCACCAGCACGGTGTGTTTTCGCCCGATCTGCGACGCTGAAGCGCAGCGCTACTGGGCCAGCGGCGAACCGGTCGACAAAGCCGGCGGCTATGCCATCCAGGGCCTGGGCGCGGTGTTCGTGACCGGCCTTGCGGGCAGCTACTCGGCGGTGGTCGGCTTGCCGCTGTGTGAAACAGCCGAATTGCTCGGCCAGTTTGGCATCGCCTGCTGGCAATTGCCTGCGCATGCCCCAGCGGGAGCGAACCGGTAGTAGCCAGCACGTCATACGCCATCCATCATTACAAAAGACCTTAGACGAGAGCCGGCCATGAGTGAAGAGATCCTGATCAACATCACCCCGATGGAGTCACGCGTGGCGGTGGTGGAAAACGGGGTACTGCAGGAAGTGCACGTCGAGCGCACCCAGCGCCGTGGCATCGTCGGCAATATCTACAAGGGCAAGGTGGTGCGGGTGCTTCCGGGCATGCAGGCGGCCTTCGTCGACATCGGCCTGGAGCGCGCGGCGTTCATCCATGCGTCGGAAATTTCCCAGCGCGAAGGCTCGGCAGTAGAGAACATCACCGCCCTGGTGCACGAGGGCCAGGCACTGGTGGTGCAGGTGACCAAGGACCCGATCGGCACCAAGGGCGCGCGCCTGACCACCCAGCTGTCGATTCCGTCGCGCTACCTGGTGTACATGCCGCGCAGCAGCCATGTCGGTATTTCGCTGAAGATCGAGGACGAAGCCGAGCGGGACCGCCTCAAGCAGGTGGTCAGCAACTGCATGGACAGCGAGAACATCAAGGATGCCGGCGGTTTCATCCTGCGTACTGCCGCCGAAGGCGCGCGTGCCGAGGAGATCCTGCAGGACATCCGCTATCTGCGCCGCCTGTGGGAGCAGATCGGCACCCAGATCCAGACCTGCGGTGCGCCCACGGTCATCTACGAAGACCTCGGCCTGGCCCTGCGCACCCTGCGTGACCTGGTCAACCCGAAGATCGAGAAAATACGCATCGACTCGCGGGAAACCTTCCAGAAGACCACGCAGTTCGTCGGCGAACTGATGCCGGAAATTGCCGATCGCCTCGAACACTACCCTGGCGAGCGGCCGATCTTCGATCTGTACGGCGTCGAAGACGAGATCCAGCGTGCCCTGGAACGCAAGGTGCCGCTGAAGTCCGGTGGTTACCTGGTGGTCGACCCGGCCGAAGCGATGACCACCATCGACGTCAACACCGGTGCATTCGTCGGCCATCGCAACCTTGAGGAGACCATCTTCAAGACCAACCTCGAGGCTGCCACCGCCATTGCCCGGCAGCTGCGCCTGCGCAACATCGGCGGCATCATCATCATCGACTTTATCGACATGGAAGATGAAGAGCACCAGCGTCAGGTGCTGCGCACCCTGGAAAAGCAGCTGGAACGCGACCACGCCAAGACCAACATCATCGGTATTACCGAACTGGGCCTGGTGCAGATGACCCGCAAGCGCACGCGTGAAAGCCTTGAGCAGGTGCTGTGCGAGCCGTGCCCGGGCTGCCAGGGCCGCGGCAAGCTGAAAACCCCCGAGACCATCTGTTACGAAATTTTCCGCGAGATCCTTCGTGAGGCCCGTGCCTACCAGGCCGAAGGTTACCGTGTGCTGGCCAACCAGAAGGTGGTCGACCGCCTGCTGGATGAAGAATCCGGCAACGTGGCAGAGCTGGAAACCTTCATCGGGCGAACCATTCGCTTCCAGGTCGAGTCGATGTATTCGCAGGAACAATATGACGTGGTGCTGCTCTGAGGCTTCCTGACCTGCGCTGCGGCGGGTTCGGGCTGGCAAAACCGGCACCGCGG
>NZ_JABMCW010000070.1:0-20639 GCF_013179705.1 Pseudomonas sp. CM25
CTGGAATACGTGCGCGCCGCCCGCGCCCTGGGCATGCGCAACGGCGCAATCATGTACCGGCACATCCTGCCCAACGCGATGATTTCGACCATGACCTTCATGCCGTTCATTCTCACTGGCGCCATCGGTACCCTGACCGCGCTGGACTTCCTTGGCTTTGGCCTGCCCGCAGGTTCGCCGTCGCTGGGCGAGCTGGTGGCCCAGGGCAAGTCCAACCTGCAAGCCCCGTGGCTGGGCATCAGCGCCTTCGCGGTGCTGGCGCTGATGCTGAGCCTGCTGGTGTTCATCGGCGAATCCGCCCGCGACGCCTTCGACCCGAGGAAGTGACATGAGTGAACAGAACCTGATCGAAGTGCGGGACCTGGCCGTGGAGTTCGTCACCGGCGACCAGGTCAACCGGGTGGTCGATGGCATCAGCTTTGACATCCGCAAGGGCGAGACGCTGGCATTGGTAGGCGAAAGTGGCTCGGGCAAATCGGTTACTGCGCACTCGATCCTGCGCCTGCTGCCGTACCCTCTGGCGCGCCACCCCAGCGGCAGCATCCAGTACGAGGGCAAAGACCTGCTGCAGCAGAACGAGAAGACCCTGCAACGCATTCGCGGCAACCGCATTGCGATGATCTTCCAGGAGCCGATGACCTCGCTGAACCCGCTGCACTGCATCGAAAAGCAGATCAACGAAATCCTCCTGCTGCACAAAGGCCTCACCGGCAAGGCAGCCACCGCCCGCACGCTGGAGCTGCTGGAGCTGGTCGGTATTCCCGAACCGCGCAAGCGCCTGAAAGCCCTCCCCCACGAACTGTCTGGCGGGCAGCGCCAGCGGGTGATGATCGCCATGGCGCTGGCCAACGAGCCAGAGCTGCTGATTGCCGACGAACCCACCACGGCGCTGGATGTGACCGTGCAGCTCAAGATTCTCGACCTGCTCAAAGACCTGCAGGCGCGCTTGGGCATGGCCTTGCTGCTGATCAGCCATGACCTCAATCTGGTGCGGCGCATCGCTCACCGCGTGTGCGTGATGCAGCGCGGGCAGATTGTCGAGCAGGCCGACTGCGCCACGCTGTTCAGCGCGCCGCAGCACCACTACACGCAGATGTTGATCAATGCCGAGCCCAGCGGGCTGCCGGCGCACAACCCGGTGGGGGCACCGTTGCTGGAGGTGGATGACCTCAAGGTATGGTTCCCGATCAAGAAGGGCTTTCTGCGGCGCACGGTTGACCACGTGAAAGCGGTGGACGGCGTCAACTTCAGCTTGCCGCAGGGGCAGACGCTGGGGATTGTCGGCGAGTCCGGTTCGGGCAAGTCGACGTTGGGCCTGGCCATTCTGCGCCTGATCTCCAGTCAAGGTGGCATTCGTTTTCACGGGCAGAACCTGGACGCCTTGAATCAGCAGGCCGTGCGCCCGTTGCGGCGGGAAATGCAGGTGGTGTTCCAGGACCCGTTTGGCAGCCTTAGCCCGCGCATGTGTGTGGCGGATATCGTTGGCGAAGGGTTGCGTATTCACCGCATTGGCACCGCAGCCGAGCAGGAAGCAGCCATTGTCGCGGCCTTGGAGGAAGTGGGGCTGGATCCGCGTACTCGCCATCGTTATCCCCATGAGTTTTCCGGCGGACAGCGCCAGCGCATCGCCATTGCCAGGGCGCTGGTGCTGAAGCCGGCGCTGATCCTGCTGGATGAACCCACATCCGCGCTGGACCGCACCGTGCAGCGGCAGGTGGTGGAGTTGCTGCGTAATCTGCAGCAGAAGTACAACCTGACGTACCTGTTCATCAGCCATGACCTGGCGGTGGTGAAGGCGCTGAGTCACCAGTTGATGGTGATCAAGCACGGGCAGGTGGTGGAGCAAGGGGATGCACAGGCGATATTTCATGCGCCGCAGCATCCGTATACCCGGCAGTTGCTGGAGGCGGCGTTTTTGGAGGTGGATGCCGTAAGCTAGCTTTTGGGGGCCGCTCTGCAGCCCATCGCCGGCAAGCCAGCTCCCACCCCGACCGCGCAGTCTCCAAGACTTGCGCTATCCCTGTGGGAGCTGGCTTGCCGGCGATGGGCCGCAGAGCGGCCCGCTTCTGGAGCGGTAAGATCAGATTTACCCCCTTCCTTGTAGGCCATTTCCCAAACATACTCCTGCCGCGCATTTTCCGTTGCCGCTGCTCCGGCAGCGCTCTAGTCTCGGCATGTCGTTGCTCGTCAACGATACAGCTTTGACAGGCTGTGACGGTAAATCGTATGCGGTTCGCCATTATGGCGGCTGTACGTGCGGGCACGCTTGCGTGCGCCGGAACTTACGATTTCCACCGGTCTGTCAACCCACGTACAGCTGCCACCCAACTGTTTGACAGCAGGGAGGAGGCGGCACCTACAACGGTAAATCGTAATGTTAAAAGTCGTCCCCGATCCACCCCACAACCCCCATTCCCTCGAAGACACCCTGATCCAGGCCACCGACTACGCGCTCTGCGCCGCCACCGTGGTACATCAGGCCTTGCTGCTGCAGCCCAAATCACCCGCTTCGATCTTGATGATGACCTCGATGCACGAGCTGGAGGCGCTACGGGCTTTGCTTGAGTCGGCATTGGTCCAGGTGCAGATGCCCACCGAGCCTCGAACGGCGCACTGACTTTTGAATGATGTGTTGCCTGAGCGGGCCCTTTCGCGGGTAAACCCGCTCCCACAGGTACTGTGCAAGTCTTGAGGCAAGTGGGGAACCTGTGGGAGCGGGTTTACCCGCGAAAGGGCCCGCCCAGGCATTCGAGAACTTTCAGGGGGCAACAAAAATGCACACCTCGGAAGCCAGCCACTCCCCCGGGCAATCCTACTCCATCCGGCTGTTTCGTTTACTTCGATTACCGAATAGTTCAAAGCGTCAGTGATCAATTTTACTGACAACAATCGTCTTCCATCATCAGCCAGAAAGGGCATAAATTCTCCACCATCCACTCCCGGCACCAACGGTAGAGCCCATGTCCAGTCCACAACAGCCGCCCACTTCCCCAGCCCTGGCGGCGCTGATCCAGCGCTCCGGCCTGCCCAGCCCTTCGCTCAGCGAAGCCCAGGCGCATGCCGTGCTACAAATGCACTATGGCCTCGCCGGCACGCTCACGGCCCTGGGCAGCCAGCAAGACCTGAACGTGCGCGTGGACGCGCCACAAGGCCGATTCGTGCTGAAGGCCTGTCACGGCAGCTATGCGCAACAGGAACTGGAAGCACAGCACGCCGCCCTGTCCTACCTGCGCGATCAGGGCTTGCCGGTGCCAGCCGCACGCACGGCCACCAGCGGCCAGCAGTTACTGGACCTGGAGATAGACGGCCAACCGTTGCGCCTGCGCCTGCTCGATTACATCGACGGCCAACCCCTCACCCGTCTCAAGCACATGCAACCACGGCTTATGGGCGAACTGGGCGGGCTCTGCGCCCGGCTGGACAAAGCGCTGGCCAACTTCGACCACCCAGGCCTGGTGCGCACCCTGCAATGGGATCCGCAGCATGCCCAGGCACTGATCGGTCATCTGCTGCCGGTGCTGCAGGACAGCGCGCAGCGCGCTCGCATCGAACGCGCTACCCGCCAAGCCTGCGAGCGCCTGACACCCCTGGTTGATCAACTGCCAAGTCAGGCCGTGCACCTGGACATCACCGACGACAACACCGTGTGGGCCCGTGATGCCCAGCGCCAGTGGCAACTGCAAGGCGTGATTGATTTCGGCGACCTGCTACGCACCTGGCGCATCGCCGACCTGTCGGTGACTTGCGCTGCGCTGTTGCACCACGCCGAGGGCGACCCACTGCGCATCCTGCCAGCCGTGCAGGCCTATCAGGCACTCAACCCGCTGACCGAGGCGGAACTGCGCGCCCTGTGGCCGTTGGTAGTAAACCGCGCTGCCGTACTGGTGCTGAGCAGCGAACAGCAGCTGGCTATTGACCCCGGCAACCAGTACACCCGCGACAACATCGCTCACGAATGGGAAATCTTCGACACTGCCACCGCCGTGCCTTTCACCCTGATGGAAGCGGCCATCCTGCAAGCTGCGGGCTTGCAAGCCAAGGTGCCGGACTTGAACGGTTGCGCCCGGTTGCTCCCTGACCTCTCCGGGCAGGCTGTGTCCCGGGTAGACCTGGGGGTACTCAGCTCACTCTGCGAAGCCGGTAACTGGGAACAACCCGGTTTCGACCAGCATCTGCTGACTGCACAAGCCGCCCCGGCCTGCAGCCTGCATGGGCAATATCGCCTGTCGCAAACCCACATCGACAGCCCCGAAGAGCCCGCCACCTGCGCCCTCGGCGTAGAGCTGCACGTGCCCAACGGCAGCCTGGTGCAAGCGCCAGCACCCGGCACCTGGGAGCGCCACGGCGACGGCCGAGGCTGCCTGCGCACCGCGCACTGGGCGTTGTTGCTGCAGGGACTGGAAGACGCACCGGCAGACGGCCAGGGCGTGGAAAAAGGCCAGTCGCTGGGCACTACTTGTGGCTTCCTCAGCGTGCAGCTGTGCCTGGACAACGGCATTCAGCCGCCTTTCTTTGCCACCCCATCCCACGCCGCTGCCTGGCTGGCCCTGTGCCCGTCGCCAGCCGCACTGCTGGGCTTCGATTGCGATGCCCAGCCGCTACCCGATCCGCAAGCCCTGCTAGCCCGCCGCGACGCCAGCTTCGCCCGTTCGCAGAAGCACTACTACGCGCAGCCGCCGCATATCGAGCGCGGCTGGCGCAACTACCTGATCGACATGCAGGGCCGTTCGTACCTGGACATGCTCAACAACGTCGCGGTGCTAGGCCATGGCCACCCACGCATGGTCGCCGAGTCGGCGCGGCAGTGGTCACTGCTGAACACCAACTCGCGCTTCCACTACGCGGCAATCACCGAGTTTTCCGAGCGCCTGCTAGCCCTGGCGCCCGAAGGTTTCGACCGGGTGTTCATGGTCAACAGCGGCACCGAAGCCAACGACCTGGCGATTCGCCTGGCCTGGGCCTACAGCGGCGGGCGTGACTTGCTCAGCGTGCTGGAGGCCTACCACGGCTGGTCGGTGGCAACCGATGCCATCTCCACCTCCATCGCCGACAACCCGCAAGCGCTGGAAACCCGCCCGGACTGGGTGCACCCGGTCGAGGCACCAAACACCTTCCGTGGCCGCTTCCGCGGTCCCAACAGCGCCACCGACTACTTGCAGGACGTCGACGCCAAGCTGGCCGACCTCGACGCCCGCGGTCGCCAGCTGGCCGGCATCATCTGTGAGCCGGTGTACGGCAATGCCGGGGGCATCTCGCTACCGGCGGGCTACTTGCAGGATGCGTATGCCAAGGTCCGCGCCCGTGGCGGCGTGTGCATCGCCGACGAGGTACAGGTGGGGTACGGCCGCCTGGGTGAGTACTTCTGGGGCTTCGAGGAACAGGGCGTGGTGCCGGATATCATCACCATGGCCAAGGGCATGGGCAACGGCCAGCCACTGGGTGTGGTCATCACCCGCCGCGAAATCGCCGAAGCGCTGGAAGCCGAGGGCTACTTCTTCTCCTCGGCCGGTGGCAGCCCGGTCAGCTGTCGCATCGGCATGGCGGTACTGGACGTGATGCAGGAGGAAGGCCTGTGGGACAACGCCCGTGATACCGGGCGCTACTTCAAGGCCCGCCTGCAGGCGCTGGTGGACAAGCACCCGCTGGCTGGCGCTGCACATGGCTCTGGCTTCTACCTGGGGCTGGAGCTGGTGCGTGACCGCGCAACCCTGGAACCGGCCACCGAGGAAACCATGGCCTTGTGCGACCGCCTGCGTGATCTGGGCATCTTCATGCAGCCGACCGGCGACTACCTGAACATCCTCAAGATCAAGCCACCGATGTGCACTACGCGGGCAAGCGTGGACTACTTTGTCGACAGCATCGACCGGGTGCTTGGCGAAGGGCTGTAGGGGTTGAGTGGTGGCTGAAGGTACAGGCCTTTGGAGTTGCTGCGTCTATGAGATCGAGCGCCGCGCGGGCGGCGCTCGATCTCACCGGCGCTGCAAATCCCATGGCAAGCCCGAGGCAGCCAGTTACATTACCCACATCACGTACAACAGGTTTTGTGAACATGGCCTTTACCAGCGACTCCCTGGCAATCTTTCTCGCCGTGATGGATGCCGGGTCGTTTTCCGCCGCCGCACGCAAGCTGGGCCGTGTACCTTCGGCGGTGAGCATGGCCATCGCCCAACTGGAAGCAGAACTGGACCTGGTGCTGTTCGACCGGGCCACCCGCAAGGCCTTGCCCACCAGCGCCGCCCTGGCGCTGGAGCCTCAGGCCCGGCAGGTGATCTGCCAGCTCAACCTGCTGGACGCCCAGGCCTTGCAGTTGCACAAAGGCCTGGAAAAACGCCTGACCATCGCCATGGCGCCCGAGTTGCAGACCGGCCGCTGGAGCCAACCACTGGTAACGCTGGCAGAAGAATTCCCCAGCCTGGAAATCGAAGTGCGTACAGCCACCCAGACCGAAGCCATCCGCCTGCTGCACGAGGGCAGCGTGCAACTGGCGCTGGTGTTCGAACGGCCCGGCATCGACGAGCGCGAGTCGTTTCTGGAAGCTGGCAGCCAGTTGCTGGTGGCCGTCGCGTCACCGCGCCATCCGGCGGGTCAGAACAGCGGCACACCCTTGCCCGAAGAGGCATTCGCCGAACAGCGGCAGATCATCGTCGCCTCGGGCAAGGCCACCGGGTCGGACCCGCGCATGGTGCTGTCGCGGCGTATCTGGCTGACCGACAGCTACCTGGCCACGCTGGACCTGGTGCAATCCGGCCTCGGGTGGGCCTACCTGCCAGAGCCGCTGGTTGAACCGTTGATCGCGTCGGGCGCGCTGGCAGAAGTGCGTTTCGACAACATGGCCAGCCGCTTGCGCCTGTGGGTCGACATCATCTGGCTCAAGCCACGCCCGCTAGGCCTGGGGGCGCGGCGCTATCTGGAAGTCGTGCGCCAGCTTTTCGAGAGGGAGCCACCAAGAGCCTGAGATGCCACAGCACGAGGCCTTGATCATGATTCAGAAGCTAGCGCGATCCCTGTGGGAGCGGCTTCAGCCGCGAACACCGACGAAGCCGGTGCCATCCATCGCGTCGCCTGCTTCGAGGGCGCGCCCGCTCCCACAAAGGCCGCGCCAGTCAATCAGGATGCGACGGGGCCACCAACCGATACCCTACCCCCGCCTCGGTAACGATGAAGCGCGGCGCTGTGGGGTCATCGCCCAGTTTCTGGCGCAAATGCCCCACCACAATCCGCAAGTAATGGGTGTCCTCCACATGGGTAGGCCCCCAGATATCCTTGAGCAGCTGCTGCTGGGTAATCACTCGCCCCGGGTGCCCGGCCAATAGAGCCAACAAGGCATACTCCTTGCGCGTCAACGCCACTTCCACACCGTCCAGGGTCACCCGGCGAAAAGCAAAGTCCACAGTCAATGGCCCAAAGCTCGCCGACACTTCCGAACCAGCGGCCTGGGGCACCTGGCGCAACAGGGCACGCACCCGGGCCAGAAACTCCTGGATGCCAAACGGCTTGGTCACATAGTCATTGGCGCCGCCATCGAGTGCATCGACCTTCTGCACTTCACTGGCGCGCACCGACAACACCATCACCGGCACCGTGCTCCACTCGCGCAGCTCGCGCAGCACCTGCTGGCCGTCCATGTCCGGCAGGCCGAGGTCGAGCACCACCAGGTCCGGTTTGCCCAATGCCGCCTGGGCCAGCCCTTCGCCGCCGGTAGCCGCCTCGATCACCTTGTAGCCCTGCGAGGTCAGGCTGATACGCAGGAACTTGCGGATCTGCGGTTCGTCGTCGATGACCAACAGGGTGGCGGACTGGCTCATGGGGTTTCGCTTTCGGCTTCAGGTTGAGGGGGCAGCGGCAAGCATAAAGTGATGCCGGTGCCCTGGCCATCAATGCCTTCGCCCACCAGAATCTGCCCGCCATGGGCGCCGATCATGCCCTGGCAGATGGCCAGGCCCAGGCCGGTGCCCTGCCCGCCACGGTCGCCACGGGCTGCGGTGTAGAACATATCGAAGATCTTCTCGCGGTCGGCCACGGGAATGCCGGGCCCCTGGTCGAACACGGCAAAGCGCAATTGACTGTCCTGCACCGATACCTGCAACGCCAGCCGGCCATTGGCCGGCGAGAACCGTGCAGCATTTTCCAGCACATTGACCAACGCCTGCTCGATCAGTGCTGCATGCACGAACAATAACGGCAGCTCGACTGGCACATCAGTGTGCACGCGCAACGGCGCCAGCACCACGCGCAGGCGATTGAGGGCGCTGCCGACAATGTCCCCCGGGGCTACCCAGTCGCGGGCCAGCTTGAGCCCGCCGTGGCCCAGGCGGGTCATGTCCAGCAGGTTCTGGATGTAGCGATCGAGGCGCTCAGCCTCATTGCGGGTGCCTTCCAGCAATTCGCGGCGGTCGTCGACCGGGATCGCTTCGCCCAGCGCCAGCAGGCTGTCGATGCTGCCGCGCATGGCGGTCAATGGCGTGCGCAGGTCATGGGACACGGACGCCAGCAAGGCACTGCGCAACTGCTCGGTTTCGCCGTGCAGGCGCGCGGCCTCAAGCTGTTCGGCCAGACGCGCGCGCGCCAGCGCCTGGGCCAGCGGCTGGCCAAGCGCAACCAGCAAGCGCCGACGCGGGTCGCTGAGCGGCTGCCCCGCACGCGGGCGCACACCGAGCAATGCCAAGGGTTGCTCGTCCACCGCCAGCGGGCACCACCACCAGCGGCCATTGGGCAAGGTGTCGCTGCCGTGGCCGGCCGCCTGACCGTGCTGCCAGGCCCAGTCGGCGGCGGCGCGCTCGGTGTCGCTGAAGGCGTGGGCCTCACCGCTGGCTACCGTCAGCTGGCCTTCGACGTTGCGCTCCAGCAGGCACACCTGCAGGTCTTGCCAGCCGCCCAGATGCTGGCCGGCGGCATTGAACACTGCCTGGCGGTCGGTGGCCACCGTCAGCCGGCGCGACAGGTCGAGCAACTGGCTGGTCTGCGCCTGGGTCTCGCGCAGCGCCTGAAGCTGGCGGCGCTGGCGGGCGGCCAGGTTGCCGGTAAGCGCCGCCATCAACAGGAAGAACACCAGGGTCAGCACGTCTTCTTCGCGCTGGATGCTGAACGAGAAATTGGGCGGGATGAACAAGAAGTCGTAAGTCAGGAACGACAGCGCCGCGCAGGCCAGAGCAGGCCCCAGGCTGCTGCGTACCGCGACCAGCAACACCGCCGCCAGGAATACCAGCGAGATATTGGGTAGCGCCAGCACACTCGATACCGCCCAGGCCAGGCCCGCCGCCATGACCGTGGCCAGTAGCGCCAGCAGGTAATGGCGCCACACCCACACCCGCCGCACAGCCGAACGCGGCGCTTGCGCCTGCACATCGCGGTCCAGCACGTTGATCTCCAGGCCATGGCTTTCGCGCAGTAGCCGCGCAGCCACCCCTGCGCCGAACAGGCGCCGGCGAAGGCGGTCGCGGGACTGCCCGACCAGTACCAGGCTGGCGCGCCGCTCGGCAGCATGCTGGATCAGTGTGCGGGCCACTTCGCCGGCGCGCAGCAATACCACCTCCCCGCCCAGGCGCTCGGCCAGTTGCTGCGCGGCCTGCAGGCGATGGCGGGCGGTTTCGTCGCGCAGGCGGCCGTTGTCCACATGCACCAGGCTCCAGGGCAGGTGGCGGCGCTGGGCCACGCGGCTGGCATGGCGCACCAGGCGTTCGGCCTGGTCATCGCCATCCACGCCCACCAGCAGCCGCCCGCGCAGGGTCGGGGCCTCCTGACCACGCTGGCGATAGCCGTGGGCCAGGTCGGCATCGACCTGGGCGGCGGCGGTCTGCATGGCCATTTCACGCAAGGCGGTGAGGTTGGTCTGCGAGAAGAATGCATCGATGGCCGCCCGCGCCTGCTCGGGCACATACACCTTGCCTTCGCGCAGGCGCTCGAGCAGTTCGCGCGGCGGCAAGTCGATCAGCACTAGCTCGAAAGCTTCCTGCAGCACCCAGTCCGGCAGGGTTTCGCGCACGTGCACGCCGGTGATGTCGCGGACCTTGTCGTTGAGGCTTTCCAGGTGCTGGACGTTGACCGTGGTGTACACATCGACGCCTGCGGCCAGCAGCTCCTGCACGTCTTGCCAACGCTTGGCGTGCCGGCTGCGGGGGGCGTTGGTGTGGGCCAGTTCATCGACCAGCACCAGGGTTGGGGTGGCCTTGAGCAAGCCGTCCAGGTCCATCTCTTCCAGGGTGACACCGCGGTACTGGCTGCGTAGCAAAGGCTGCTGCTGAAGGCCAGCCAGCAAGGCTTCGGTTTCGGCGCGGCCGTGGGTTTCGACAACCCCGGCCAGCACCTGCACCCCCTGGCGCTGCTGGGCGTGGGCCGCCTGGAGCATGGCGAAGGTCTTGCCGACCCCAGGGGCGGCACCCAGAAACACCTTGAGCCGACCCCGGCCGATTCGCGGGAGGGTGGCCAACAGCGCGTCTGCGCGGGTGGAATCACTCATGTTTCATCCTTTGATTTTACTGCGGCCTGCGGCATTCCCGGGCCTGCCGCGCAGGCCATCGCCGGCAAGCCAGGCTCCCACAGGTACTGCACAAGGCTTGGAGCGATGCGGTCGGGGTGGGAGCTGGCTTGCCGGCGATGGACCGCGCAGCGGCCCCATTTCAGTGGCTCAGTTGCTCAAGCATCCGGTTAATCGCCAGCACATTGACCACGGGCGGGCCGATCAATGGGTGGAGGGTGGCCTCTTCCAGCAGGGCTTGCAAGCGCGCCACCGGCAACTGCCGCGCCGCCGCCACCCGCGGAATCTGGTAAGCCACCGCCTCCGGTGGCAAGTGCGGGTCAAGGCCGCTGGCCGAAGTGGTCAGCAACGCCTGCGGCACCGGCCCCTGCTGCGCCTGGTACAGCGCAGCCGCCTCCCCCTTGACCCGCTCGGCCAGCACCGGGTTGCTCGGCGAAAGGTTGCTGGCACTGCTGGCGACGGTGGCGTAAGCGCCTGCCGAAGGCCGCGAATGGAACCAGCCATCGCCCTGGAAATCCTGGGCAATCAGCGCCGAACCTCGCACCTGCCCCTGGTCATCGCGCACCAGGCTGCCATTGGCCTGCTCCGGGAACACCACCTGGGCTATGCCCGTCACTGCCAGCGGGTAGAGCGCACCCGTGACCAAGGTCATCAACAAAGCCAGGCTCACCGCCGGGCGTACATAAGTAGTCATGTCGGCCTCCTCAGACCAGGTGCAGGGCATTGAGCAGCAGATCGATCAGCTTGATCCCGGCAAACGGCACGACAATGCCGCCCAGCCCGTAGATCAGCAGGTTGCGCCGCAGCAGGTGCGCCGCGCTCGCCGCCTGCACCCGCACGCCACGCAGCGCCAGCGGGATCAGCACGATGATGATCAGCGCGTTGAACACGATGGCCGACAGGATCGCGCTTTGCGGGCTGGCCAGATGCATCAGGTTGAGCACACCCAGCTGCGGATAGATGGCGGCGAACAGCGCCGGCAGGATGGCGAAATACTTGGCCACGTCGTTGGCGATGGAGAATGTGGTCAGTGCACCTCGGGTCACCAGCAGCTCCTTGCCGACCTGGACCACGTCCAGCAGCTTGGTCGGGTCGCTGTCCAGGTCGACCATGTTGGCCGCCTCGCGCGCCGCCTGGGTGCCGTCGTTCATGGCCATGCCCACGTCTGCCTGGGCCAGTGCCGGGGCGTCGTTGGCGCCGTCGCCGCACATGGCCACCAGGCGGCCGTCGTTCTGTTCCTGGCGGATGCGCGCCAGCTTTTTCTCGGGGGTGGCCTCGGCGAGTACGTCATCCACCCCCGCCTCGGCAGCGATGGCGGCGGCGGTCAGCGGGTTGTCGCCGGTCACCATCACCGTGCGGATACCCAGTTTGCGCAACTCGGCGAAGCGCTCGCGAATGCCGGGCTTGACCACGTCCTTGAGGTGGATCACGCCCAGCAGGCGCTGGTCGACGCACACCAGCAGCGGCGTACCACCGCTCTGGGCAATGCGCTCCACTTCGCGGGCCAGCGCCGGGGGCATTTCCAGCCGCTGCATGCCGACGAACGCCAGCACTGCATCCACAGCACCCTTGCGATAGCGTCGCTGCTGCAGGTCGATGCCCGAAAGGCGGGTCTCGGCGCTAAAGGCTACTGCGTCGAACTGGCCGGCAGGCGGCTCGACGAAGTCGTGCAACTGCCGCAGGTACTCGACAATCGATTTGCCTTCGGCAGTATCGTCCGCCAGCGAGGCCAGCAAGGCGCCCTCCCCCAGTTCCCGGGCGGTGATGCCCGGTGCGGCATGCAGGGCACTGCAGCGGCGGTTGCCGAAGGTGATGGTGCCGGTCTTGTCGAGCATCAGTGTGTGCACGTCCCCGGCCGCCTCCACCGCCCGGCCCGAACGGGCGATGACGTTCAGCCGCACCAGCCGGTCCATGCCAGCGATGCCGATGGCCGACAGCAGGCCGCCGATGGTTGTGGGGATCAGCGTTACCAGCAACGCAGCCAGGAAGATCAGCGGCAGGCTGCCGCCGGCAAAATGGGCGAACGGCTGCAAGGTCACCACCACGACCAGAAAGATCAGGGTCAGGCCGATCAGCAGGATGTCGAGAGCGATCTCGTTGGGGGTTTTCTGCCGCTTGGCGCCCTCGACCAAGGCGATCATGCGGTCCAGGGTGGATTCACCCGGGTTGCTGGTGATGCGGATAAGCAGCCAGTCGGACACCAGCCGGGTGTTGCCGGTCACCGCCGAGCGGTCGCCACCGGATTCGCGAATCACCGGCGCGGACTCGCCGGTGATGGCGGCCTCGTTGACGGCGGCGATACCTTCTAGCACCTCGCCGTCACCAGGTATCATTTCGCCGGCCACCACGCGTACCACGTCGTCCTTGCGCAGTGCACTGGCGGCGACAGTCTCGTAGCTGCCATCGCGCTTGCGCCGCTGCGCGGTCAGGCCTTGGCTACCGGCTTTGAGGCTATCGGCGCGGGCCTTGCCCCGGCCTTCGGCCAAAGCTTCGGCGAAGTTGGCGAACAGCACGGTAAACCACAGCCACAAGGCGATCTGCACGGCAACACCGGTGCCTACGCCACTGCCAGGGGCTACGCACAATACGGTGGTCAGTGCTGCGGTCAGAGCCACTACCAGCATCACCGGCGAACGCCTGAGCTGGCGCGGGTCGAGCTTGACGAACGCCTGCACCAGCGCCGGGCGCCACAGCGCGGCGAAGCGGGTCTGGTCCTGGGCACTGTGCCGGGCGTTTGCTTCAGGAATGGGCATGTTCATGGTCGGTCCTCAGTAAGCCAGGCTCAGGTGTTCGGCGATTGGTCCAAGGGCCAGGGTCGGCAGGAAGGTCAGCCCCCCGACCAGCAGGATGGTCACCAGCAGCAGGCCGGTGAACAGCGCGCCGTGGGTGGGGAAGCTGTTCTGCCCCTGGGGCGCGCTCTTCTTCGCCGCCAGGCTGCCGGCCAAGGCCAGCACCGGCAGGATGTAGCCAAAGCGGCCGATGAGCATGGCCAGGCCAATCATCAGGTTGTGATACACGGTATTGGCGCCAAAACCGGCAAACGCCGAGCCATTGTTGGCGGTGCCCGAGGTGTAGGCGTACAGCAGCTGGCTGAAACCATGTGCGCCGGGGTTGCTGACCGCACCTGCCGGGCCCGACAGGCTGGCAGCGATGGCGCCGAGTACCAGCACGCCAACCGGCATCACCAGAAGTGTTGCCACCAACAGTTGTACCTCACGCGCCTGCAGTTTCTTGCCCAGGTATTCCGGCGTGCGACCGATCATCAGCCCGGCCAGGAACACCGCGATCAGCACGAACAGCACCATGCCGTACAGCCCTGCGCCGACGCCGCCGAAGATCACCTCGCCAACCATCATGTTGACCATCGCCACCATGCCGGTCAGCGGGTTGAGGCTGTCGTGCATGGCGTTTACCGAGCCGTTGGAGGCGGCAGTGGTGGTCACCGTCCACAGCACCGAGCCGGTAGTGCCGAAGCGGCTTTCCTTGCCTTCCATAGGCGCGCCCTGCTGTACCTGGGCGCCTTCAAGCGCCGGGTTGGGCTGGTACTCGGACCACAACGCCATACTGCCGCCAATCAGGAACAGCGCGAGCATGCAGGCCAGGATTGCGCGGCTTTGGCGCAGGTCCTTTACGTAGTGGCCGAAAGTGAACACCAGGGCTGCCGGGATCAGGATGATCGACGCCACCTCGAACAGGTTGCTCCAGGCAGTGGGGTTCTCGAACGGGTGCGCCGCGTTGACCCCGAAGAAGCCACCGCCGTTGGTACCCAGCTGCTTGATGGCGATCTGGCTGGCCGCCGGGCCCAGCGGGATGGTCTGCTCGGCACCTTGCAAGGTCACCGCGTGGGCGTAGTCGGCCAGGGTTTGCGGCACGCCCTGCCCTACCAGCAGCAGCGCCAGCAGCAGGCACAGCGGCAGCAAGCCGTAGAGGGTGGCGCGGGTCATGTCGACCCAGAAGTTGCCAAGGGTGTTGGCACTGCGCCGGGCAATACCGCGACACAGGGCAACCAGCACGGCCAGGCCGGTTGCGGCGCTGACGAAGTTCTGCACGGTCAGGCCGAGCATCTGGCTGAGGTAGCTGACTGATGCCTCACCGCTGTAGGCCTGCCAGTTGGTATTGGTGATGAAGCTCACGGCAGTATTGAACGCCAGCGACCATTCCTGGCCGGGCAAATGCTGCGGGTTGAGCGGCAGGTAGCCCTGCAATAGCAATACGGCGAACAACAGCAGGAACCCGGCCAGGTTGAACGCTACCAAGGCAAGGGTGTACTGGCGCCAGTTCTGCTCCTGGCTGGCGTTTACTCCCGCAAGCCGGTAGCAGCCCTGCTCGACCGGGCCCAGCAGCGGCGACAGCCAGGTGCGCTGGCCTTCCATGACCTTGAAGTAGAACCGCCCAAGCCAGGGTGCCGGGAGCAGCACGATGGCGAAAAATGCCAGGAGCAAGGCGTAATCGTGACTGTGCATGGCCGCTCCTAGCTGCGATCGGCGCGCAGCAGCGCCGCCAGCAGATAAAACGCCAAGGCCACTGCCAGCAGCAGTGACAGCCCTTCGAGCATGTTCATGAGTAGTTCTCCCCGTGGTGCGGCTTGGGCCGCTTTGGGGAGATTGTCCGAGGGAGGGGCGTAAAGGAGCGAGATCGGGTGGTGGGGAGAGGAATAAAGAAAGCGTAAAAATGTGGGCTTTGGGGGTGTCAGTGCCGGCCTCTTCGCGGGTAAGCCCGCACCTACCGGGACCTCATGGGTTCAGGCCTGAGAGATTCCGGTGGGAGCGGGTTTACCCGCCAAGAGGCCGGGACAGGCTACCGCTGAGGCGGCTGCTGCACGGCGTTACGGCTCCAGTCCAGCAACAGGCTGTAACCCACCGCCAACAGGGTCGGCCCGATGAACAGGCCGATGAAGCCAAACGCCAGCAAACCGCCGAACACCCCCAGCAACACGATCACCAACGGCAGGTTGCCGCCCCGGCTGATCAGGTACGGCTTGAGCACGTTGTCTACCCCACTGATGACGAACGTGCCCCAGATACCGAGGAACACCGCCATGCCATACTCGCCCTTCCACACCAGCCAGCCAGTGGCCGGTATCCAGGCCAGCGGCGGGCCCATGGGGATCAGGCTGAGCATGAAGGTCACCAGGCCCAGCACGATGGCACCAGGTACGCCGGCGATCAGGAAGCCGATCATTGCCAGCAGGCCCTGGGCGGCTGCAGTACCAATCACCCCGTTGACCACCCGCTGCACAGTGCCGGCCACCAGTTCCAGGTAGTACTCGGCGCGGTCACCCATCAGGCGCTGCAGCAGGCGCAGCACGAACGCCGCCAGGCGTGGCCCATCGCGGTAGAAGAAGAACACGAACACCAGGCTGAGGGTGAGCTCCAGCACGCCGCTGCCGATCTGCGCACTGCGCGCCAGCAGCCAGTTGCCCACCTGTCCCAGGTACGGCTTTACCGAAGCCAGCAAGGCGGCGCCCTGCTGGTCCAGCGATTGCCACCAGCTGACCAGCCGCTCGCCTACGAACGGAATGCTGCCCAGCCAGGCGGGGGCATCGGGCAGGCCGTCCACCTGCACGTCACGCACGAACGCGGTGGCGTCGCGTATGTGATCGGCCAGGTTGAAGCCCAGCCACACCAGCGGCAGGGCCACGATCAGGATCCAGGCAATGGTCAGCACGCTGGCCGCCAGGGTCTCGCGGCCGCCCAGCACGCGCGTCAGCAAACGCATCAATGGCCAGCTGGCAAAGGCCAGGATGGCCCCCCACAACAGCGCCGAAATGAACGGAGCCATGACCCACAGGCCGGCACCCAGCAACGCCAGCAGCAGGATCTGGATCAGCAGGCGGTCGTTGTTAACCATGTTGGTGCTCGTTCAACGGATCAGTTCAAGGTGCAGGCCTTCGGTGGGCGCGCTGCCGACTTCGAGGCGGCCGTTGCGTACACCCGCCTTGACCAGCGCCTCGCGCCAGGATTCCGCCTGAGCGCCACTGAGGCTGGCACGCAGGGTGCTGTCGAGATTGAGGCTGCGGGCCAGCAGGTTTACCCAGGTGTCTTGCGGCGCCGCCAGGTCAGGGTAGTCGAGCTTGCCGGTATCGCGCATTTCGCGCAGCACCGTGGCAGCGGTCGGCAACAGTTCGCCCAGCGGGCCGGCGGCAACGAACTCCTCAACGTGCAGGTAGGCGCGGCGGTTGCCACGGGTGACGCTGTACAGCGCGACCAGGGTGTCGGCCTGCTCGGCCGAGCGGCGCAGCAGGATGAACGCCTGCTGCTCGTCGCCGCCATTGAGGCGGGCATTGGCAAACACATCGTTGGCCCACAGGCTGGCCTCGCCGCAATCACGGCCCTGGCACCAGAACAACGGGTAGCCACCGTCGTGCTGCAGTGCTTCACGAGCACTGGTGAAGGCTTCGCGGGCGGTACGCTCGACCGGCAGTTCGTAGGTTACCGAGCTGACCTGGCCGCGGCTCTCGACCTTGTCCTCCATGCGCAGGCGGCCGCTGATCTTGCGCAGCGGGCCCATCGGGTAGACGCGCTCCTGCTCCACGGCCGGGCGCTGGTCGACCACTTTGGCGTCCGCCGGTACCGGCAGGCTGCCGGCCCACAGCACGGGGCTGGCGAATACCAGGCAGGCGGCGACGGCATTGCGGATGGCTACAGGCGCACTCATTGGCGGCCCAGGCGGCGCGGTGCGCCGAAGTGAAACTCCAGGATGTCTGGCAGATGCATGGTTGTCTCCCTGTTCAACCCGCCAAGCCTCGACACTTGTCCGGTGCAAGTCAAGGAATGCCAAAGAAACGATTGAAACAGTCTGCGACAAGGGCCGCACCCTGCTCATCGTTCAGGTGCAGGTGGTGGCCACCGGGCAGCTCCACCTGTTCGAAGGGTAGCTGCTCCAGCAGCTTGGTGTGGCGCGCCAGCATACCGTCGGCGGCCACGACCAGGCACGCCGGGCAACTCACCCGGCGCACATACGCCATGGCCTGGGCCTCACTCAGGCGCAGCGGCGATGGCAGGGTCAGGCGGCTGTCACTGCGCCAGCTGTACCCACCGGGCACCGGCATCAGGCCGCGCTGGGCCAGCAGCTCGGCTGCCTCACGGCTGACCGCGACCATGCCTTTCATGCGCGCCTGCACGCCCTGCTCCAGCGTGGCGTATACCGACTTGCGCTTGCCATCCAGGCGCAGCTGGGCCTGCAGCGCCATGCCCAGCCGCTCGCCGGCATCCTGCTCGGCACCGGTTGGCGGAATGACCCCGTCAATCAAGGCCAGATGGCTGACCCGGTCTGGCAAGGCACCGGCCAGTTGCACCGCGATGATCGCCCCCAGCGAATGGCCGAGCAGCGCGAAACGTTGCCAGCCCAGCTGCTCGGCCACCCGCAGAACATCATGGGCGTAGTCGGCCAAGGCATACCCGGCGCCAGGCGGTCGGTGCTCGGAATAACCATGTCCGGCGAGGTCCAGCGCAACGATGCGCAGACCCTGCAGTTGCGGCGCGAGGCGGGCAAAGCTGTTGGCATTGTCCAGCCAGCCATGCAAGGCGATTACCGGCAACCCGTCTTCAGGGCCGAACAGGTGCGCAGCCAGTTCGATATGGCCCAGGCTCAGGCGCACTTCCTCGACCTGCGCGCTCATGCCTGGCTCCAGCGGTCGAACAGGCCCTTGATCAGGCTGGCGGTGTCGGTTGGGCGTTCCAGCGGGAACATGTGTCCCCCCGGCACGCTGTGGTACTCGCCCTTGGGCATACCGCGCACCGCCAGGGTGTGGTGGCGGCGAATGACGTTGCTGCGCTCGCCGCGCACCATGGCCAGTGGTACCTGCAGCTGCCGGGCCGGTGCCGGGCTGGTATGCGGGATGCTGCGGTAGATGCTGATTTCCGTAGCCGGGTCGAAGCGCAACTGCACCCCCTGCTCCATGGCCTGCAGGCCATGCTCGACATAGGCATCCAGGCATTCGGGGTCAAAATGGCGGAACAGCGACTTGCCGGCAAAATAGTCCCGGGCACTGTCGCGGTCATCGAAGCTGTCACGGCGCCCAAGCGTGCGCCCGGCCGGGGTGATACGGTCGATGAAACCGAAGCGCTTGGCCGTGCGCAGCAACCATTGGTCGGCGCGGGTGAGTACCGGTGAGTCGAGCATCACTACGCCGCGGTAGTACTCGGGGCAGCGCAGCGCCGCGTGCAGGTGCAGCACACCGCCCAGCGAATGGCCGACGCCCCAGACCGGCTGCTCCTGCCGGGCCAGGTGGTGCAACAGTTCATCGACCAGGCTCTGCCAGTTTTCGTCCACCGGAAAGCGCGGATCGTGCCCGTGCTGGGCCAGGTGCTGCACCTGGTAGTCCGGTGCCAGGGCGGCGAACAGCTTGCCGTAGGTGGCCGAGGGAAAACCGTTGGCATGGGCGAAGAAGATCTGCTGCGACATGGCGGCTGGTCCGGACCGGGATGATCGCCCATTGTCGGTATCGGCGGGCGGTTCGGCAACGTCCGGAAAGGTCATCGGCGGTGGCTATCAGGCCATGAGGAACGGTCGAAACTGTCCAGTGAACGGTGCAGGCAGGCTTGCATGTAGGCCAGTTGGCTCTCCAGCGCTTCGCGGGCCAGGCGCTGATCCTGGTGGTCCAGCTGCAGGCGACGCAGGGCCAGGCAACTGGTTTGCAGCAGATGGGAGACGCGCAGACAGGCATCCTGAAGCCTGAGCAGGTCCTGCTCGCTTTGCAGCCTCACGGTGGGTTCCCGCTCGGTGTTGCCGTTGACCTTGTGCATCAGGTGACGGAGCTTGGCATCGGCAGAATCGCGCAACAGGCTGTAATGGGCAAAATCCAGCACTACGCCTTGTTGCACCTTGTCTACGGTGGGTTGCAGGTCCAAGGAGCTCAACAGCTCCCACATCTGACCGCGCATTCGCTATTCCCTGCGTATTTGTCTGGAGCCAACCGTAGCAACCGTGCAGCAAGCGCGGCAACTGGCAAAAATGCCAGTTGCTTTCCTGATTGCGCGGCCCCGGGCTTCACGCCGGGGAGTTGATCGCCAGCAACGTCATCAGCCCAGCCAGCGGCCATTCCCCTTCCAGCTCTGCCAGGCTGGCCGTACTCATGGCTGCAGGCTGCTGCTGGTGCCCCTGTTCCAACATCCCGACCAGGTTACCCACCAGCGGCTGGTGGCTGACCAGCAGTACATGCTCCAGGCCCAGCCGCTCGATTTCGCCAATCGCTTGCAGCACATCGCTTTCTGGCGTCAGCCAGGGCACGGTGCGCACTTGCTCGGCGAAACCGAGGGTGTCGTGCACCAGTGCCGCCGTCTGCTGGGCCCGTACGTAGGGGCTGGCGATGATGGCCTGCAACGGCTGCCCCAGCAGGCGGGCAGCGCTGCGCAGTACCTGCTCGCGACCATGGGCGGTCAGGCGGCGCTCGGCATCGGTATTGGCGCGCGGCTCCGCTTCACCATGGCGCAGCACCCACAGCTTCACAGCTTGGGCTCCTCGTCACGTACCGGGTGTGGGGCCGGGGCCACGGCATGCGGGGCCTCGCCTTCAGGGGGCCGCGGGGTCGGCCAGTCGGCAAACGGCCAGGGCTTCTGGTCGGTGTGGAAGCTGCCAAAGCGGCCGATCTGCGCCAGGTACTGGCTGAGGCTGTCACCGAAATTCATCAAGCTGGCGCTAGGGGCGCCGTATACCAGGCGGTAGATCAGCTGCACCAGCACCAGGCCAGCCAGCAGCAGCTCGGCCAGTTGCCAGACCACCAGGAACACCAGCATCCACAGCACCCGCAGGATGATCGACTCGCGCTGGGCGCGTTCCGGGGTATCGTTCATGTACCGCTCCTTGCTCTGTTCGGCTCAGTTGAAGCCGCTGATGGAAATGAAATCGACATCGGTCTTGGGCTCGGCACGCATCAGGTGCTCGATCACCTGGTTCAGCGTCCGGCCTTCGAACAGGATGGCATGCAGGCCCGCGACCAGCGGCATGTACACCTGCGCTTCCTGGGCCTTGGCCTTCAGCACCTTCAGGGTGTTGACGCCTTCGGCCACTTCGCCCAGGCGGTTGACCGCCTCTTCCAGGCTGTGGCCCTGCCCCAGCGCGTAGCCAACCTGGTAGTTGCGGCTCTTGGGCGAGGAGCAGGTGACGATCAGGTCACCGACACCGGCCAGGCCGAGGAAGGTCATGGGGTTTGCGCCCTGGC
>NZ_JABMCW010000700.1:0-737 GCF_013179705.1 Pseudomonas sp. CM25
TACACCGATGCCGGCCCTGCGGCCCGCTCGACAGGAGTTCGACATGTCTGAAGTACGTCATTCGCGCGTCATCATTCTGGGTTCCGGCCCTGCCGGTTACAGCGCTGCGGTGTATGCCGCCCGTGCCAACCTCAAGCCGCTGCTGATCACCGGCATGCAGGCGGGTGGCCAGCTGACCACCACAACCGAAGTCGACAACTGGCCGGGCGACCCCCACGGCCTGACTGGCCCGGCCCTGATGCAGCGTATGCAAGAGCACGCCGAGCGCTTTGAAACCGAAATCGTCTTCGACCACATCAACGCCGTCGACCTGGCCAACAAGCCGTTCACCCTGCAAGGTGACAGCGGCACGTACACCTGCGACGCGCTGATCATCGCCACTGGCGCCAGCGCCCGCTACCTTGGCCTGCCTTCGGAAGAGGCGTTCATGGGCAAGGGTGTTTCGGCCTGTGCCACCTGTGACGGCTTCTTCTACCGCAACAAGCCGGTGGCGGTAGTGGGCGGCGGCAACACTGCGGTGGAAGAGGCGCTGTACCTGGCCAACATCGCCAGCAAGGTGACCCTGGTGCACCGTCGCGAAACGTTCCGCGCCGAGAAGATCCTGGTCGACAAGCTGAACGCCCGTGTCGCCGAAGGCAAGATCGAGCTCAAGCTCAATGCCACCCTGGACGAAGTGCTCGGTGACAACATGGGCGTGACCGGTGCGCGCCTGAAGAACAACGACGGCAGCAGCGACG
>NZ_JABMCW010000701.1:0-732 GCF_013179705.1 Pseudomonas sp. CM25
CAGCGCCTTCGGCGATCTGCGCTTCGTTGGCCTCACGAATGGCCAGCAGGCGGGTGAAGTCCCAGTGCGAAGTGTCGTTCAGGGCTTCGCTGATCTGCCACACGGCGTTGGCGATGTCGCCGATCACCTCCACCTGCGGGAAGTACACGGCATCGACTTCGGCCGAGCGGAAGTTGATGTGGATGACTTCGGTGCCACCGCGGACCATGAAGAACGGCGGCTTCTCGATCACATCGTGGCCGATGTTGATGATCAGGTCGGCGGCCTCGACGGCGCGGTGAACGAAGTCACCGGACGACAGCGCGGCGTTGCCGAGGAAGCGTGGATGACGCTCGTCGACCACACCTTTACCCATCTGGGTGGTGATGAACGGGATGCCGGTCTTGTCGATCAGCTGCTTGAGGACCTTGGCGGTCATCTTGCGGTTGGCGCC
This sequence comes from Pseudomonas sp. CM25, assembly GCF_013179705.1. NCBI lineage: Bacteria > Pseudomonadati > Pseudomonadota > Gammaproteobacteria > Pseudomonadales > Pseudomonadaceae > Pseudomonas > Pseudomonas sp. CM25. The sequence goes on from NZ_JABMCW010000701.1 coordinate 434, forward strand.
GGCGCCGATCACCAGGATCGGGCTACGGGCGTTCTGCAGCTTTTCCAATGCAGCTTCGATGGCGACGTGCTCGGCCAGCGGGCGGCGGTGCAGGCTGCGCGGGATCGGCAGTGCATCGGTCTGCTCGGCGGCGATGTCTTCCGGCAGCTCCAGGTGAACCGCACCCGGCTTTTCTTCTTCGGCCAGGCGGAAGGCTTCGCGCATGCGCGCCGGGATGTTGTCGGCCGAGGCGAACTGGTGGGTGTACTTGGTGATGGGGTCCATCATGCCGCACACGTCAATGATCTGGAAGCGGCCCT
>NZ_JABMCW010000702.1:0-720 GCF_013179705.1 Pseudomonas sp. CM25
CCCAGGAACTGCTCAGCACCTTTGCCGACGACCTCGGCCGGGTGGCGCTGGAGCCTGGCACCGGCGGCATCTTCCGCATCACCTGCAACGGCGTGCAGATCTGGGAGCGCAAGGCTGACGCGGGTTTCCCCGAAGCCAAGGTGCTGAAGCAGCGCGTGCGCGACCAGATCGACCCACAGCGCGACCTGGGCCATAACGATCGCTGATCAGGCGCCCTCCGCCAGTGGCCGCGTCCTGGGTGGCTGTTCGGCGGCCAGGCGGCTGGACAGCACGATGGCAAAAATGATCAGCGCCCCACCCAGCAGCATGCGCACGGTGGGGGTCTCGGCGAACACCGCCCAGGCCACCGCGATGCCATAGACCGGCTCCATGCCGAACACCACGGCGGCGGTGCGCGCCTTGATCACTGCCAGGCTGGCGACGAACAAGCTGTGCGCCACGCCGGTGCAGAAGATGCCGAGCAAGGCGATCCACAGCCAGTCCATGGCTGCGACGTCAGCCAGGCCCGGGGCTGCGAACGGCAGCAGGCACAGGCCGACCACCAGGTTTTGCCACAGCGCTGCCTGAACCGCCGGCAAGCGTCCGGAGCCGGCGCGGTTGGTGAGCGACAGCAGCGAGAACAACAGCCCCGAGAGCAGCGCCCAGAGCAGGCCGCCGGTGGCCTCGCTGGCCAGGTCGAATGCCGGCGTGACCAGGATCAGGCCGATGCTCACCAGCACT
>NZ_JABMCW010000703.1:0-698 GCF_013179705.1 Pseudomonas sp. CM25
ACGACGTCTGTCGTCTGTCTGGCCCTGGGCATCGGCCTGGGCCCGTCCGGCGTGAGCCTTCTGCACCTGGACATCGCCCAGGCCAGCGGCTGGATGGAGCACCTGACGGAAGTGGCAGTGTTGTTCTCGCTATTCGTAAGCGGGCTCAAACTGCGCCTGCCATTGCGCAGCCGCAGATGGTGGACAGCGTTTTTCCTGGCTGGCCCGGTCATGGTCATCTGTATCGTCGGGGTCAGCCTGGTCGCCCATTTCGGCCTGCACCTCGGCTGGGGCATGTCGGTGCTGGTCGGCGCCATTCTCGCCCCCACCGATCCGGTACTTGCGACACTTGTGCAAGTCGCTGATGCCCAGGATTACGACCCTGTCCGGTTCAGCCTTTCGGGGGAAGCGGGGCTCAACGATGGGGTGGCATTCCCGTTTGTCATCCTCGGCCTGCTACTGATGCAGGCAACAGACCCTGCGCAATGGCTGGGCGGCTGGCTGATCAAGGATGTCGCCTGGGCTGTCGTGGCTGGCATCGCATGCGGATACTGGATGGGCCGGGGCTTGGGCAAACTGACCTTGTACCTGCGAATCCAGCATGAAGACAGTACGGTTTCGCCAAACGATTACCTGGCGCTCGCCCTTATTGCCCTGGCCTATGTGGTGTCGGAGATCATCCACGGGTATGGATTCCTGGCGGTTTTTGCAGCGGGCCT
>NZ_JABMCW010000704.1:0-698 GCF_013179705.1 Pseudomonas sp. CM25
GCCTGCAACAGCCGGCCCAGAGGGTCCAGTACGGCGCTGTCGCCACGGATCTGATATGGCCCGTGCTCTTCGATCAGGCGGATGCCCTTGTCCTTGACGTTGCCTGCCACAATCCCGGAGAACGCCCGGCGCAGGTTGGCGGCCAGTTCATGGGGCGGCAGCTCGCGACGTAGCTGCAGGTCGGCCATGGCCTGGTGGGTGGGGTCGAACGGGCGTTGGAAGCTCTCCTCGATCTTCATCAGCCAGTTGAAGTGGAAGGCATCGTTGCGCTCGCGGCGGAACTGCTTCACCGCTTTCAGGCCTTCGACCATCTGCCGGGCAACTTCCGCCGGGTCGTCGATGATGATTTCGTACAGGCGGTGCGCCGCTTCGCCCAAGGTGGCGCCGACAAACGCGTGCAACTGCTGCAGATACGGCTCGGCGCTGCGCGGGCCGGTGAGCACCACCGGGAACGGCAGGTCGCGGTTGTCCGGGTGCATGAGGATGCCCAGCAGGTACAGGAACTCCTCGGCCGTACCGGCGCCACCGGGGAAGATGATGATGCCATGGCCGACACGCACGAAGGCCTCCAGGCGCTTCTCGATGTCCGGCAGGATCACCAGTTCATTGACGATCGGGTTGGGCGCCTCGGCCGCGATGATGCCCGGCTCGGTCAGCCCCAGGTAGCGGCTGCCGTGCATCCGCTGCTTGGCGTGGGC
>NZ_JABMCW010000705.1:0-674 GCF_013179705.1 Pseudomonas sp. CM25
TCATTGCCCTGGTCCCCTGGACCGACCCGCGCCTGGCAGGTGAGGGCTCCTACTTCGCGGTGCTGGACACCCTCGGCGTGCCAAATGCCAAGGCCATCATCGACTTCGTGGTGCTGACCTCGGTCACCAGCTGCCTCAACTCGTCGTTGTACACCGCCTCGCGCATGGTCTACTCATTGAGCCGCCGCGGTGACGCCCCGGCCTGTGCCCAGGTCACCAGCCGCAGCGGCACGCCAGTGGTTGCGGTGCTGCTGTCCACGGGCGCCGCGTTCCTGGCGGTGATCGCCAATTACCTGGTCCCGGCCAAGGTGTTCGGCTTCCTGATGGCCAGCTCCGGCGCCATTGCCCTGCTGGTCTATCTGGTCATTGCCATTTCCCAGCTGCGCCTGCGCAAGCGCCTGACCGCCCAGGGCAAGACGCTGAGCTATCGCATGTGGCTGTTCCCGTGGCTGACCTGGGCGGTAATCCTGTTCATCAGTGGCGTGCTGGTGCTGATGCTGCTGCGCCCCGACCATCGTCTGGAAGTGGTGTCGACCATGGTACTGGCGGTGTTGGTGGTGTGTTCGGGGCTGCTGGTCACCCGCCGTCGGGCGCGTGCGCTGGCTGTTGGCGGCGTGGGGCAGGGCGCGTGATGCGCCTTGGTTGAAGACAGACGAGCAAGTCGCATCCGGCTG
>NZ_JABMCW010000706.1:0-666 GCF_013179705.1 Pseudomonas sp. CM25
CCCCGGCTGCACGATGCCAAGGTCAACGGCATGGCACAACTCGGCATGAACATAAACGGCATCGAGGAGATCGGCGGCGTGGTGTACGCGCAGTCGTGGTGGTGCAAGGCAGAATGATGAGCCGACTACCGCGGGCCTGGCTGGACGAGCTCAACGACCAGTTCGCCCTGACCACCGCTCCAGATAACCGAGCTGCCGTCCTGGCTGAGATGGCCATGGCCGCCCACCGGCGGGGGGAAGTGGACGCCGACCAGCTGTGCGAGATGCTCGAGTTTGCCGAGGCGGCTCGGCTCTATGGCCTGAACGAGCACGAAGACATGTACGCCTGCGGCCTGCTCGGCTACCACGATCCTCTGCCGGAGTGGGGTGTCGAGGTGATCAAGGGGCAGTACAGGGAGCCGCCTCTCTGTGGATAGCTATACAAAGGAAGGGAATCGGTCGTCAGAGTGCCGGGGAGGCTTGGCCAGGGCCATGACTTTTGAAGTGACGTTTGCCAGGATGCGTCCGTACGGGTGAAGCTTCGTTGCAGCGAAAGCAGGGCCGGAAGACCTGTGTTATCAAGCCATTACCGTGGTTTGTTATGTATTGGGTGCAAGGGGTCGAGTGTTCGAATCACTCCGTCCCGACCAAATAACTCCAAAGAATCCAGTCACTTAGCGGTGACTG
>NZ_JABMCW010000707.1:0-659 GCF_013179705.1 Pseudomonas sp. CM25
GCCGGAAAAACTCGCCGCCATCGGCCTGACCCTGGCCGACCTGCGCCAGGCCATCCAGCAGACCAGCCTGAATCTGGCCAAGGGCGCACTGTACGGCGAGCACAACGTGTCGACCATCGCCGCCAACGACCAGCTGTTTCACCCCGAGGACTACGCGCAGCTGATCGTTTCCTACCGCGACGGCGCCCCGGTGCACCTCAAGGACGTGGCCAAGGTCATCAACGGCGCCGAAAACGCCTACGTCAAGGCCTGGTCCGGCGACCAGCCCGGGCTCAACCTGGTGATCTTCCGCCAGCCCGGCGCCAATATCGTCGATACCGTGGACCGGGTGCTGGCCGCCCTGCCCAAGCTGCAGGAGATGCTGCCGGCCTCGGTCGAGGTGTCGGTGCTGCAGGACCGCACGCAAACCATCCGCGCCTCGCTGCATGAAGTGGAACTGACCCTGATGATCGCCGTGGCCCTGGTGATCGGCGTGATGGCGCTGTTCCTGCGCCAGTGGTCGGCGACCATGGTCGTGTCCAGCGTGCTTGGTGTGTCGCTGATCGCCAGCTGCGCGCTGATGTACATCCTCGGTTTCAGCCTGAACAACCTGACCCTGGTGGCCATCGTCATTTCAGTGGGCTTCGTGGTCGACGATGCCATCGTGGTGGTGGAAAACA
>NZ_JABMCW010000708.1:0-658 GCF_013179705.1 Pseudomonas sp. CM25
CAGGCGTTGCAGGAAGACGTGGCCGGTGCTTGCGCCTGGATTCACGAGTGCAAGACGCAGAAGCTGCTCAAGCATGAAGGTGACCAGAGCTGGACCTACACCCAGTTCAATACGCCATGGCCGGTGACGCCGCGGGATTCTGTGCTGCACGTGACCACAGTCAAGGGTGCTGATGGCAGCCTGACGCGTAACCTGAAGGAGGAACCGACCTATATCCCGGAAGAGAAAGGCTTTGTGCGGGTGGCCAAGGTCGAGGGCTTCTGGAAGCTGGTGCCCAAGGGTGACAACACCGAGGTCACGTACCAGGTGCATACCGAGCCGGGGGGCAGTGTGCCTGCGATGGTGGCCAACAAATTCGTGGTGGATGCGCCGTTCAATACCCTGAAAGGGCTGCGTGAGCGGGCCGAGAAAAACTGAGGTTTTATGCTGCCTGTATTGGTCTCTTCGCGGGCTTGCCCGCGAAGAGACCAATACAGGACAAATAAAAAAGGCTGCCCGAGGGCAGCCTTTTTGCGTTCGGCTGAAAAAGCTTACTTGCGGTCCGTCAGTGCAACGATGTCGCGCTTCTGCTCGCCGGTGTACAGCTGGCGCGGGCGGCCAATCTTGTACGGGCTGGAGAGCATTTCTTTCCAGTGCGAAATCCAGCCCACGGTACGTG
>NZ_JABMCW010000709.1:0-656 GCF_013179705.1 Pseudomonas sp. CM25
GCCACGGGCCTGGGCGACGGGCTTGCCGATTTCGCGGCTGATCATTTGCGCGAACGCTTCGGCCTTGGCTTCGAGAGTGCTGGCCAGGGCCAGCAAGTACTCGCTGCGCTGACCCAGCGACACCTGGCGCCACTGGCGGTAGCCGACCTTGGCACGTTGCAGCGCCGCTTCCAGTGCGGCGTCGGTGTCGAACGGGTAGGCGCCGATCTGCTCGCCGCTGTACGGGTCGAGGGAGATGGCGTGGGTCAGGCTGCTGATCGCGCTCATGGCGGGACACTCTCGTTGTTGTTAATCAGGTGACGCCAGACTAGTGGGCTATGGGTTTAATGAAAACTGAATAATAATGAGCGAAACATTCACGTTTGGAGAAAGGCCGTGGACCTGGTGCAACTCGAGATTTTCAAGGCCGTTGCCGAGCACGGCAGCATCAGCGCCGCCGCACAGCACATCCATCGGGTACCGTCGAACCTGACCACGCGCATCAAGCAGCTGGAAGAAGACTTGGGCGTGGAGCTGTTCATTCGCGAAAAGAGCCGTCTGCGCCTGTCGCCTGCGGGCTGGAATTTTCTCGAGTACACCCGGCGCATCCTCGACCTCGTGCATGAAGCACGGCTGAGCGTGGCCGGTGATGATCCGCAGGGCACCTTCGCCCTCGG
>NZ_JABMCW010000071.1:0-20616 GCF_013179705.1 Pseudomonas sp. CM25
TTCGACCTGACCCAGGGTCCGCTGCTGCGCGTCACCCTGGTACGCCTGGGCGATGAAGATCACCAGCTGTGGGTGACCCTGCACCACATCGTGGCCGACGGTTGGTCGCTGAATATTCTGCTCGACGAGTTTGCCAAGCTGTACGCCGCGCGTTGCCAAGGCCTGGAGGCCACACTGGCGCCGCAGACCCTGGGTTACGCCGACTACGGCACCTGGCAGCGCCAGTGGCTGGCCGCAGGCGAAGCCAAGCGACAATTGCAGTACTGGAAAGGCAAACTGGGCGATGAGCTGCCGGTGCTCGACCTGTGCACCGACCACCCGCGCGCCAACCAGCGCGAGCACAGCGCCGCCCGGCTCAGCCTCAAGGTCCCGGCCCAGCTTGCCGACGCGCTCAAGGGCCTGGCCCGTGAGCAGCAGGCCAGCCTGTTCATGGTCCTGCTGGCAGGCTGGCAGGCGCTGTTGCACCGCTACAGCGGCCAGGCCGACATTCGCGTCGGCGTACCCAATGCCAACCGCCCACGCCTGGAAACCCAGGGTATGCTCGGCTTCTTCATCAATACCCAGGTGCTGCGCGCACAACTGGATGGTCGCCTGCCGTTCACCCAGCTGCTGACGCAGGTGCGCCAGGCCACGCTGGAGGCACAGGCCAATCAGGACCTGCCCTTCGAACAGCTGGTCGAAGCCCTGCCCGAAGCCCGTGAGCAGGGCCTGTTCCAGGTCATGTTCAACCATCAGCAACGCGACCTGTCGGCCCTGCGCCGGCTGCCGGGTCTGCTGGCCGAAGAGCTGCCATGGCACAGCCGCGAGGCCAAGTTCGACTTGCAGCTGCACAGTGAAGAAGACCACCAGGGCCGCCTGAGCCTGGCCTTCGACTATGCCGCCGAGCTGTTCGAGGCCAGCACCGTCAAGCGCCTGGCACAGCATCTGCTGGCCCTGCTGGAGCAGGTGTGTGCCGCGCCGCAACGGGCGCTGGGCGAAGTGCAGTTGCTTGACGCGCCAAGCCGCGCGCAGTTGCTGGGCTGGGGCCAGGCACCCACCGCTGCGCCGCAGCGCCTGTTGGTAGAACAGCTCAACGAGCAGGCACGCGCGACCCCGCTACGCACTGCCCTGGCCTGGGAAGGTGGCAGCCTGGATTACGCCGAGCTGCACCAGCAGGCCAACCGCCTGGCCCACTACCTGCGCGACAAAGGCGTCGGTCCCGACACCTGCGTGGCCATCGCCATCGAGCGTTCGCCACAACTGCTGGTCGGCCTGCTGGCGATTCTGAAGGCAGGCGGTGCCTACGTGCCGCTGGACGTGGATTACCCGGCCGAGCGCCTGGCGTATATGCTCGCCGACTGCAATGCCGGCCTGCTGCTTAGCCACAGCAACCTGCTGGGCAAGCTGCCGCAGGTCGAAGGGGTGAGCGCCATCGCCCTCGACCAGTTGCACCTGGACAGCTGGCCCAGCCATGCCCCCGGCCTGCACCTGCACGGCGACAACCTGGCCTACGTGATTTACACCTCCGGCTCCACCGGCCAGCCCAAAGGCGTGGGCAGCACCCACGCGGCGTTGGCCGAGCGCCTGCAATGGATGCAAGCCACCTATGCGCTGAACGACAGCGACGTGCTGATGCAGAAGGCGCCAATCAGCTTCGACGTTTCGGTGTGGGAGTGCTTCTGGCCGCTGGTCACCGGTTGCAAGCTGGTGCTTGCCGGCCCCGGCGAGCACCGCGACCCGCAGCGCATCGCCGCGCTGGTACAGGCCCATGGCGTGACCACGCTGCACTTTGTGCCGCCACTGTTGCAAGTGTTCGTCCAGGAGCCTCAGGCTGCCGCCTGCAGCAGCCTGCGCCGGCTGTTCTCCGGTGGCGAGGCGCTGCCTGGCGCACTGCGGGACCGGGTGTTGCAAGTGCTGCCCCAGGTGCAGTTGCACAACCGCTATGGCCCGACCGAAACCGCCATCAACGTCACTCACTGGCACTGCCAGGTTGCAGATGGCGAGCGTTCGCCAATCGGCCGCCCGCTGGGCAATGTGCTGTGCCGCGTGCTGGACGATGAACTGGAACTGGCCGCCCCGGGCGTTGCGGGCGAGCTGTACCTGGGCGGGGCGGGCCTGGCCCGTGGCTACCTCGGCCGCCCGGGCCTTACCGCCGAGCGCTTCGTACCCCACGCCGACGGCAACGGCGAACGCCTGTACCGCAGTGGCGACCGTGCCCGCTGGCAGGCCCAGCTCGAGGCGCTGGAGTACCTTGGCCGCATCGACCAGCAGGTAAAGGTGCGTGGCTTCCGCGTCGAGCCCGAGGAAGTCCAGGCCTGCCTGCTCGCACAGGCGGGTGTCGAGCAGGCGCTGGTCGTGATCCACAAGGATGCTGTCGGTGCGCAACTGGTCGGTTACTACAGCGGCAGCGCTCAGCCTGCCGAGGTGCTGGCCGTGCTGGCTGAACAACTGCCGGTCTACATGGTGCCGGCACAACTGATCCCGCTGGCACAGATGCCCCTGGGCCCCAGTGGCAAGGTCGATCGCAAGGCGCTGCCGGCCCCGGTGTGGCAGCAGCGTGAGCACGTCGAACCGCAAACCGAGCTGCAGCAACAGGTTGCCGCCATCTGGCGCGAAGTGCTGAACCTGCCGCGCGTGGGCTTGCAGGACGACTTTTTTGCCCTGGGCGGCCACTCGCTGCTGGCGACCCAGATCGTCTCGCGCAGCCGCCAGGCCTGCGATGTCGAACTGCCGCTCAAGGCCTTGTTCGAAGCCAGCGAGCTGGGTGCGTTCTGTGCCGAGATTGCGCGTATTCGCGCAGCCGGTGAGCGCAACCTGCAAGGCGAGATCGCCCGCGTCGATCGCCGCCAGGCGGTGCCGCTGTCGTATTCGCAGCAGCGCATGTGGTTCCTCTGGCAGATGGAGCCGGGCAGCCCGGCCTATAACGTCGGCGGCATGGCACGCCTGCGCGGCACCCTGCATGTGGATGCCTTCGAGCGCGCGCTGCAGGCGCTGATTGTGCGCCACGAAACCCTGCGCACCACCTTCCCCAGCATCGACGGCGTGCCGTACCAGTGCGTGGCCGAAGACAGCGGCCTGCAGCTGGACTGGCAGGATTTCAGCGCCTTGCCCGTCGATATGCGCCAGCAAAGCCTGCAGCAGCTGGCCGACGACCAGGCGCACCAGCCGTTCGACCTGGAGCGCGGCCCGCTGCTGCGTGCCTGCCTGGTCAAGGCCGGGGAGCGCGAGCACTTCTTCGTCCTGACCCTGCACCACATCGTCACCGAAGGTTGGGCCATGGACATCTTCGCCCGCGAGCTGGGCGAGCTATACGAAGCCTTCGTCGATGACCGCGAGTCGCCGCTGGCGCCACTGCCGGTTCAATACCTGGACTACAGCGTGTGGCAGCGGCAATGGCTGGAAAGCGGCGAAGGCGCCCGCCAGCTCGCCTACTGGCAAGCCCGCCTGGGCGACGAGCACCCGGTGCTGGCCTTGCCCGCCGACCGCCCGCGCCCGGCTGTGCAGAGCCACCGCGGCGAGCTGTTCCGCTTTGAGCTCGACCCGGCACTGGTCGCCCGCGTGCATGCGTTCAACAGCCAGCGCGGCCTGACCCTGTTCATGACCATGACCGCCACCCTGGCCGCCTTGCTGCACCGCTACAGCGGCCAGCGCGACCTGCGCATCGGCGCGCCGGTGGCCAACCGCATTCGCCCTGAAAGCGAAGGCCTGATCGGCGCCTTCCTCAACACCCAGGTGCTGCGCTGCGAGCTGGACGGGCAGATGACCGCCAGCGCGTTGCTGGAGCAGATACGCCAGGCCGCCATTGAAGGCCAATCGCACCAGGACCTGCCTTTCGATCAGCTGGTAGAAGCCTTGCAGCCGCCGCGCAGCAGCGCCTATAACCCGCTGTTCCAGGTGATGTGCAACGTGCAGCGCTGGGCCTTCCAGCAAAGCCGCACGCTGGCGGGCATGCAGGTGGATTACCTGGTCAACGACGCCAGCGCCACCAAGTTCGACCTGTACCTGGAGGTGACCGACCTCGACGGCCGTCTGGGCTGCTGCCTGACCTACAGCCGCGACCTGTTCGACGAGCCGCGCATTGCGCGCATGGCCGAGCACTGGCAGCACTTGCTGGTCGGCCTGCTGGACAACCCGCAACAGCGCCTGTGCGAGCTGCCGATGCTGAGCAACGCCGAGCAGCAGGTGATGGTGAGCCAGCTGCAGGGCGAGCATGACTTCGACCTCAAGCAGACCCTGCATGGCCTGTTTGCCGCCCAGGCCGCACGCACGCCGCAGGCGGGTGCGCTGACCTTTGCCGGCCAGCACATGAGCTATGCCGAACTCGACCAGCAGGCCAACCGCCTGGCCCGCGCCCTGCGTGAGCGTGGTGTCGGCCCGCAGGTGCGCGTGGGCCTGGCGCTGGAGCGCTCGCTGGAAATGGTCGTCGGCCTGCTGGCCATTCTCAAGGCCGGTGGTGCCTACGTGCCGCTCGATCCCGAGTACCCGCTCGACCGCCTGCGCTACATGATCGAAGACAGCCGCATCGGCCTGCTGCTAGGCCAGCGCGAGCTGCTGCAAAGCCTGGGCGAGCTGCCCGAAGGGGTGGCGCGCTGGAGCCTGGAAGACGACGCTGCCAGTTTGTCGGGGTATAGCGATGCAGCGCTGGACAACCTTACCCTGCCGCAACACCAGGCCTATCTGATCTACACCTCCGGGTCCACCGGCAAGCCCAAAGGTGTGGTGGTCAGCCACGGCGAGTTCGCCATGCATTGCCAGGCAGTCATCGCTGCGTTCGGCATGCGCAGCGATGACTGCGAGCTGCACTTCTATTCGATCAACTTCGACGCTGCCAGCGAGCGCCTGTGGGTGCCGTTGATGTGCGGTGCCCGTGTGGTGCTGCGCGCCCAGGGGCAGTGGGGCGCCGAGGAAATCTGCCAGCTGGTGCGCGACCAGCAGGTGAGCATTCTTGGTTTCACCCCCAGCTACGGTAGCCAGCTGGCGCAGTACCTGGGCGGGCAGGCCGAACAGTTGCCCGTGCGCCTGGTGATCACTGGTGGCGAAGCGTTGACCGGCGAGCACCTGCAGCGCATCCGCCAGGCGTTTGTGCCGCAGCAGTTCTTCAACGCCTACGGCCCGACCGAAACCGTGGTCATGCCACTGGCCTGCCTGGCGCCAGAGGCGCTGCCGCCGGAGCTGGGCAGCGTGCCGATCGGTCGCGTCATCGGCAGCCGTACCGCCTACATCCTCGACGAAGACCTGGCCCTGCTGCCACAAGGCGGCATTGGTGAGTTGTATGTCGGCGGCGCCGGCCTTGCCCAGGGCTATCACGACCGCCCGGGCCTCAGTGCCGAGCGCTTCGTTGCCGACCCGTTCAGCACCCAAGGCGGGCGCCTGTATCGCACCGGTGACCTGGTGCGCCTGGGCACGGATGGCCTGGTGGAGTACGTCGGCCGTGCCGACCAGCAGGTCAAGATCCGCGGCTTCCGCATCGAGCTGGGCGAAATCGAAAGCCGCCTGCAGGCGCATGCCGATGTCGAAGAGGCGGTGGTGCTGGCGCTCGACCTGCCGGGTGGCAAGCAACTGGTGGGTTACCTGGTGTGCCGACAGGCCGCCGCCGACAGCGAGGCGCAAAGCCGCTTGCGTGAGGCGGTGAAAGCCGACGCTCGCCAGCATCTGCCGGACTACATGGTGCCCGCGCACCTGGTGCTGCTGAACAACCTGCCGCTGATGGGCAACGGCAAGCTTGATCGCCGTGCGTTGCCGCTGCCGGACCTGGAACAGGCGCGCCAGCAATACCAGGCGCCTGGCAACGAGGTGGAAGCGCAACTGGCGCAGATCTGGCGCGACGTGCTGAACATTGCCCGGGTCGGCATGCAGGACAACTTCTTCGAACTGGGTGGCGACTCGATCCTGTCGATCCAGGTGGTCAGCCGCGCCCGTCAGGCCGGCCTGCAATTCACTCCGCGCGACCTGTTCCAGCACCAGACCATCCAGACCCTGGCGGCCGTCGCCCGCCACAGCGAAGCCCCGGGCAACATCGAACAGGGCTTGCGCCAAGGCCAGACTGGCCTGACGCCGATCCAGCACTGGTTCTTCGACAGCGAAGTGCCGCAGCCGCAGCACTGGAACCAGGCCGTGCTGCTGGAGGCTCGGCAGCCGTTGGACGAGGCCGCGCTGGAACAGGCGCTGGCCGGCCTGGTGCAGCACCATGACAGCCTGCGCCTGCGTTTCAGCGACGCCGCTGGCCGCTGGCAGGCCGAATACACCGCGCCTGCCGCCGAGCAGCTGCTGTGGACCGCCAGCGTCGCCGACTTCAATGATTGCGAGGCGTTGTACAGCGACCTGCAGCGCAGCCTCGACCTGCAACAGGGCCCGCTGCTGCGCGCCTTGCTGGTGCAGGACGGGCAGGGCAGCCAGCGCCTGTTGCTGGCGATCCATCACCTGGTGGTCGATGGCGTGTCGTGGCGCGTGCTGCTCGAAGACCTGCAGGCGCTGTACCGCGGCCAGCCGTTGCCGGCCAAGACCCATGCCATGGGCGACTGGGCCGCGCGCCTGGCCAGCTACGCCGGCAGCGATTCGCTGCGCGACGAGCTGGGCTGGTGGCAAGGGCAGCTGGGCGGCGTGCGTCGTGAGCTGCCGTGCGATCACCCGCAGGGCGGCAACCTGCACCGCCATGCCCGCACCCTGGCCATCGGCCTGGATGTGGAGCAGACCCGGCAGTTGCTGCAGCAGGCCCCGGCGGCCTACCACACCCAGGTCAACGACCTGCTGCTGACCGCCCTGGCGCGTGCCCTGTGCACATGGAGCGGCGCCGAAGAAGTGCTGGTACAGCTTGAAGGCCATGGCCGCGACGGGCTGTTCGAAGACATGGACCTGACCCGCAGCGTCGGCTGGTTCACCAACGCTTATCCCCTGAGCCTGCGCCCGCTGCCGGGCGAGGACGAGGTGGCACGGGCCGGTTCGATCAAGCGCATCAAGGAGCAGCTGCGTCAGGTGCCGCACAAAGGCCTGGGCTACGGCGTGCTGCGCTACCTGGCCGATGCGGCCGGGCGCGAGCAGATGGCGGCCTTGCCGCAAGCGCGGATCACCTTCAACTACCTCGGCCAGTTCGACCAGCAGTTCGACAGCACCGCGCTGTTCCAGCCATTGGACAGCGCTGCCGGTCTGGCGCATGACCTCGACGCGCCGCTGCCCAACTGGCTGAGCGTCGATGGCCAGGTGTATGGCGGCGCCCTGCAACTGCGCTGGACCTTCAGCGCCCAGCGCTATGACGAGCCGACCATCGCCCGCCTGGCCGACGCCTATCGCCAGGAGCTGCTGGCGCTGATCGCCCATTGCCTGGCCGATGGCAATGGCAGCTTCACACCCTCGGACTTCCCGCTGGCGCACCTGACCCAGCAGCAGATCGACGCGCTGCCGGTGCCGGCTGCACAGATCGAGGACGTTTACCCGCTGACCCCGATGCAGGAAGGCATGCTGCTGCATACCCTGCTGGAGCCGGGCACCGGTCTGTATTACATGCAAGACCGCTACCGCATCAACAGCGCGCTCGACCCTGAACGCTTTGCCCAGGCCTGGCAGGCCGTGGTCGCGCGCCACGAGGCGCTGCGCGCATCGTTCAGCTGGAACAGCGGCGAGGCGATGCTGCAGATCATCCACAAACCGGGCAACCTGGCGGTGGACTACCAGGACTGGCGCGGCGTTGCCGATGACGCCCAGGAGCAGCGCCTGCAGGCCTTGCACAAGCAGGAGCGCGAAGCCGGCTTTGCCTTGCTCAGCGAAGCGCCGTTCCACCTGCGCCTGGTGCGGGTGGCCGACCAGCGCTACTGGTTCATGATGAGCAACCACCACATCCTCATCGATGCCTGGTGCCGCTCGCTGTTGATGAACGACTTCTTCGAGCTCTACCAGGCCCTCGGCGAAGGCCGCCAGGCGCAGCTGCCGGTGCCGCCGCGCTACCGCGACTACATCGGCTGGCTGCAACGCCAGGGCCTGGATGACGCTCGCGCCTGGTGGCAGGCCAGCCTGGCCGGCTTCGAACGCGCCACGGCGATCCCCAGCGACCGCCCGCTGCGTCATGACCATGCCGGTGACGGCATGATCGTGGGCGACTGCCATACCCGCCTGGACATAAGCGAAGGCGGGCGCCTGCGCGAACTGGCCCAGGCCCATCAACTCACCGTCAACACCTTCGCCCAGGCGGCCTGGGCGCTGGTACTGGCACGCTACAGTGGCGAGCGCGACGTGGCCTTTGGTGTCACCGTTGCAGGGCGCCCGGTCAGCATGCCACAGATGCAGCGCACCGTCGGCCTGTTCATCAACAGCGTCGCCCTGCGCGTGCAGTTGCCGGCAGCCGGCGAGCGCTGCAGCGTGCGCCAGTGGCTGCAAAGCCTGCTGGGGCGCAACATGGAACTGCGCGAGTACGAGTACCTGCCGCTGGTGGCAATCCAGGAATGCAGCGAACTGCCCAAGGGCCAGCCACTGTTCAACAGCCTGTTCGTGTTCGAGAATGCGCCGGTGGAAACCGCCGTGCTCGACCACGCCCAGCACTTGAACGCCAGCTCCGACTCGGGCCGTACCCACACCAACTTCCCGCTGACGGCGGTGTGCTACCCGGGCGATGACCTGGGCCTGCACCTGTCGTTCGACCAGCGCTACTTCGACTACCCGACCGTCGAGCGCCTGCTCGCCGAGTTCAAGCGCCTGCTGCTGGCGCTGGTGCAAGGTTTTGAAGGGGAGGTGAGTGCACTGCCGCTGCTGGGCGACGAGGAGCAGCGCTTCCTGCTGGAGGACTGCAACCGCACCGAGCGCGCCTACCCCCTGGAGCAAAGCTACATCGCGCAGTTCGAAGCGCAGGTCGCCGCGCACCCGCAACGTACCGTGGCGCGCTGCCTGGAGGCCGCCTACGACTACGCCGGCCTGAACCTGGCGGCCAACCGACTGGGCCACGCCTTGGTAGCCGCCGGGGTCAGCGTGGACCAGCCGGTGGCGTTGCTGGCCGAACGCGGGCTGCCATTGCTGGGTATGATCGTCGGCAGCTTCAAGGCCGGTGCTGGCTACCTGCCGCTGGACCCGGGCCTGCCGGCGGCGCGCCTGCAAAGCATTGTCCAGCTAAGCCGCACGCCAGTGCTGGTGTGCAGCGCGGCCTGTGCCGAGCAGGGGCGGCAGTTGCTGGGTGAACTGGAAGCGACCGTGCGGCCGCAGTTGCTGGTGTGGGAAGACATCCAGGCCAGCTCGGTGGCGAGCCACAACCCGGGTATCCACAGTGGGCCGGATAACCTCGCCTATGTGATCTACACCTCAGGCTCCACCGGCCTGCCGAAGGGGGTGATGGTCGAGCAGCGCGGCATGCTCAACAACCAGCTGAGCAAGGTGCCCTACCTGGCGCTGAGCGAGCACGACGTGATCGCCCAGACCGCCTCGCAGAGCTTCGACATTTCGGTGTGGCAGTTCCTTGCGGCACCGTTGTTCGGCGCCAAAGTGGAGATCGTGCCCAACGCCATCGCGCATGACCCGCAGGGCTTGCTGGCGCACGTGCAGGCCACTGGCATTACCGTGCTGGAAAGCGTGCCGTCGCTGATCCAGGGCATGCTGGCCAACGACCACCAGGCGCTGGATGGCCTGCGCTGGATGCTGCCGACCGGCGAAGCCATGCCACCGGAACTGGCGGCGCAATGGTTGCAGCGATACCCGCACATCGGCCTGGTGAACGCCTATGGCCCGGCGGAGTGTTCGGATGACGTGGCGTTCTTCCGCGTCGATGCCGCGTCGACCCAAGGCAGTTACCTGCCGATCGGCACCCCCACCGACAACAACCGCCTGTACCTGTTTGCCGAGGACCAGACGCTGGTGCCGCTGGGGGCGGTGGGCGAGCTGTGCGTGGCCGGTACCGGTGTGGGCCGTGGCTATGTGGGTGACCCTGTGCGCACTGCGCTGGCGTTTATCCCTCATCCTTACGGGGCGCCGGGTGAACGCCTGTACCGCACGGGTGACCTGGCCCGGCAACGACCGGACGGTGTGCTGGAGTATGTCGGCCGCATCGATCATCAGGTGAAGATTCGCGGCTACCGCATCGAACTGGGCGAGATCGAGGCCAGGCTGCATGAGCAGGCCGAAATCCGCGATGCTGCCGTCGGGGTGCAGGAGGGTGTCAACGGCAAGCACCTGGTCGGTTACCTGGTGGCGCACCAGGGCATCGTCGCTGATGCCGCGCTGCTGGAGCGGGTCAAGCAGCGCCTGCGTGCCGAGTTGCCGGAGTACATGGTGCCGCTGCACTGGGGCTGGTTCGACAGCCTGCCGCACAACGCCAATGGCAAGCTCGACCGCAAGGCGCTGCCGGCCATCGATATCGGTGGCCAGCACAGCCAGGCATACCAGGCGCCGGGCAACGAGCTGGAGGAGGTACTGGCCGGTATCTGGGCTGATGTGCTGAAGGCCGACCGGGTCGGGGTGCATGACAACTTCTTCGAGTTGGGCGGGCATTCGCTGCTGGCCACGCAGATCGCCTCGCGGGTGCAGAAGCAACTGCAACTGAATGTGCCGCTGCGGGCGATGTTCGAGTGCAGCACGGTGGCGGAGCTTGCGGTGTATGTGCAGGGGTTGCAGGGCAGTGCGCTGGATGACGACAAGGTCGACCGGCTGAGTGACCTGATGGCCGAGCTGGAGGGGTTGTAGGGGAGGGTTCGGCTTGGGACTTGCAGAGTGGCGGAAATCGAGCGCCGCGCGGGCGGCGCTCGATCTCTGCCCCACTGCAAAACTCACGACATGCGCTAGCGCTTGCCGAGAATCTTGCCCAGCATCTCCGGCCGCGGTGCCCCCTGCTGGCTCTGCAGCTGGCCTTGCTCATCCTGATAGAAAATCGCCGGGGTAGCCTGCAACCCCAGCTCTTCCATCAGCGCCATGTTTGCCGCCAGCTTCTGCTGCACTGCCTCCGGCACCTGGTCCAGGGCCTTCAGCGTACTGGCCTTGCCTGCCTTCTCGTGCTGCTGCAGCGCCTTGGCCGGGTCTTTCGCTGCCAGCAGCGCCGCCGACTTGCCAGGGCTGTCCTCGCGGATGATGCCGACCATGATATGGCGCAACTGCACCTTGCCCGACTCCACCCACGGCCGCGCCTGCTCCCAGAACATGTTGCAGTACGGGCAGTTGGGATCGCTGAACAGGTATACCTTGCGCGGCGCATCGGCCTTGCCGTCGGCGATCCAGGCGGTTTTCTCCATCTTCGCCCAGACCTCCTTGCTCATCGGTGCGTACACCAGCTTTTGCAGCGGCTCGGCGCTGAGGTCCTTGCCCTGTTCGTCGAACAGGCTGCCGACCAGTACGTGCTTTCCGTCTGGGGTCAGGTACAGGGCCAGGGCGTTGTTCTGATACTCGGCGGCATAGCCGCGCAGGCCGTTGGGGGCGTCGAAGCTGCCCTTGATCACGGCGCCTTTGGCTTGCAGTTGCTGAACCGCCTTGGGCAGTTCTTCGGCCTGAAGGGCGGGGGCGGCCAGCAGGGCCAGTGAAAGGGGCAGTAGTGCAGTCAATCGCATGTCAGTTTCCTTGTGCGGCAGGGGCGGGCGCGGCGGCCCGGTCGAAAGGCTCCAGGGCATGGCGCAGGCTGGCCCGGGACAGCTCGCCCAGGTGGCTGCCGACCAGCCGCCCATCGGCGTCGTAGAACAGGGTGGTGGGCAGGGCCATGGAGCCGACGCGCTGGGCCAGCAGGCCGGTACCATCGAACAGCACATGGGTCAGGCTGAGGCCGGTGGTGGCGAGGAAGGTGCTGACGTTTTCCGGGGTTTCGCCCTGGTTGACGAACAGGAAGGTCACGTGCGGATAGTCGCCTTGCGCCTGTTGCAGTACCGGCATTTCGCGCCGGCAGGGTGGGCACCAGGTGGCCCAGATGTTGATCACCAATGGCTTGCCGCGGTAGCTGTGCAGTGCCACCGGCTGGCTGCCGGCATTGCGCAGGGTCAGTTCGGGCAGCTCGGTGCCTTTGCTGTACAAGTGCCCGCCGAAGCTGGCCAGGCCCCAGAACAATGCGCCGCTGAACAACGCCCAGCCCAGCGGCCGGCGCAGGCCCGGCTGGCGCCAGCCCTGCCACAGGGCTGCGAGTACGATGCCGGCCAGGCCCGACCAGAACAGGAAACCGCCATCACGGATGTCGATGACCTGCACCAGGTCGCCCTGGTACATGGGCCAGTAGGCCAGCACGAAGCCGGCGCGGGCGCACAGCAGGCCGATCAGGAACAGGTTGAAAAGCGCCGATTCCGGGCTCTGGCCGCCACGCCGGGCCACCCACCAGCCGACCACGCTGGCGATTACCAGGGCGGTCAGCATCAGCAGGTGGTTCAGGGCCATGGTCAGTGGCCCGAGGGTTACGGTGAGCATCAGCCTTGGCTCCTGGTCTGGGTCCAGTGTTGCTGGAACGTGGCCGCATCCACTTCACCGGTGATGCGCCGCGCGCGGCGTTCGTCGCCTTCCGGGCCGATCCAGATGATGCTTGGCGGGCCGGGTACCTGGTAGCGCTGCAGCAGGGCTTTGCTGGCCGGGCTGTCAGCGGTCACGTCCAGCCGTAGCAGGTGCACACCGGCCAGGCCGGCCTGCACGTCGCTGCGGGCGAATACCTGTTTTTCCATGACCTTGCACGACACGCACCAGTCGGCATAGTAGTCGACCATCACCCACTGGCCACGGGCCTTGGCTGCATCCAGTTCACGTTGCAGGTCTTCGGGGCGGCTGACGGTGACGAAGCGGTCTTCGGCGTGCTGGCTGGCGGCCGGTGCACCCCCCCCGGCGAACGGGCGCAGCGGCTGCCACAGGTCGTCGCCACCGGCTGCTGCACCCACCAGCAGCAGGCCGCCCCACAGGGCACACAGCAGGGGCACCGCGCGCAACGCCGGCAAACGTTGCAGGGCTGGCCAGGCAGCCCAGGCCAGGGCAATCAGCCAGGCGCCGCCAATGCCCAGCACCAGGGGGGCAGGCAGCAGGCTGCGCACGGTGTACAGCGCCATGGCCAGGAACACGAAGCCGAACACGCCTTTTACCCGGTTCATCCAGGCGCCCGGGCGCGGCAGGTAGCGGTTGCCCAAGGTCACCAGCAACAGCAGTGGCACACCCATGCCCAGGCCGAGGCTGAACAGCACCAGCGCACCTTGCAGCACGTCGCCGCTCTGGGCGATGTACAGCAGCGCGCCGGCCAGTGGCGCGGTCATGCACGGGCCGAGCAGCAGGCCGGACAGCGCGCCCAGCAGCGCCGCGCCATACAGGTTGCCACCGCGGGTACCTTGCCCGGCGCGGTCGAGGCGGTCACGCAGGGCGGCGGGCAGTTGCAGCTCGAAGGCACCAAACATCGGCAGGGCCAGCAGCACGAACAGCCCCGCCAGGCTGCCCAGCAGCCAGGGTTGCTGCAGCCAGGCCTGCAGGCTGGCGCCCAGCAGCGCGGCGACCACGCCCAGGGCGGCATACACCAGGGCCATGCTCAGCACGTAGACGCCGGCCAGCAGCCAACCGCGCCGGGCGCTGGCGCCATTGCCCATGACCAGCCCGGCGAGAATCGGCAGCATTGGCAGCGAGCAGGGGGTAAAGGCCAGCAGCAGGCCAAGGCCGAAGAATGCCAGTACGCCCCAGGCCAGGTTGCCGCTTTGCAGGCCGCTGGCCAGGGCTTGGTCGCTGGCTTGTTCGGCGGCGGGTGCCGCGCTGCCGCCCAGCTCGATCATGGTTGTTTGCGGCGGGTAGCACAGGCCGGCGTCGGCACAACCCTGCCAGCCAAGGCGCAGCTGGCCCTGGGCGTTGGCGGGCAGCAGCAGTTCGAGCTGGTCGCGGTACACCGCGCTGTCGCCGAAGAACTCGTCATGGTGGTTGAGCGCCGGCGGCAATTGCGGGTGCTGCTCGGCCGGCAGGCCGTCGAATTTCAGGCGCTTCTGGTACAGGTAGTAGCCCGGCTTGATCTGGAAGTACAGGCGCATCTGGCCATCGGGCTGGCGGTCGTGGGTCAGCACGAAGGCCTGGTTGACCGGCAGGAAGTCGGGTTTGACCTCGAACGGGTTGGCCTGCAACGGGCCGGCCAGGAAAAATGTCAGGAAGAGCAGGAGGACGCGCATGTCTTCGCCTTGGCAGAACTGGGAATGGGGCCATGCTGGCTGGGGATGATTAAGTAAAGGTTAACCGCCTCACGCCCCGCACCCGCACACATCTGAGACATACCGCGACACATTGTCGGCTTGACTTTGCTTCCCCCCACCAATTTGCTGTAAAGTTGACGCACAAGTCAGCTTTTCCCCGCTAGTACTAGAATCAAAAAAGGGCAGGCCCCCAACTGCCCAGAGGATCAAGCATGTCCAACCGTGATATTTCCCGGCGCGCCTTCCTGCAAGGCGGCCTGATCGCTGGTGTCGGCGTGACCATGGCGCCGCTTGGCAGCCAGGCATTCGCCGCCCTGATGGAGGACCGCGTCACCACCTCGCCGCTGAAGTGGATGAACCATGACGGCAAGGCGCGTTTTCGCAACGATGCGTTGTCCAAGGTCTGCGGCGACAAGGTCTTCGCCCGCGACATCCGCGCCAAGGACATGCCCGGCTGGCCCGCGCAGCAGGGCCATGCGCTGTTGCTCAAGGCGACCAAGGCCGACCGCATCTACGCCGGGCACGACCTGACCCTGTTGGGCGCCGACCTGCAACCGGACCGCGTCGTCACCGCCGCCGACCTGGAGCAGGACGGCATCGCCTGGCCCGAGGCCCACTCGCCGGACCCGCTGCTGCCCCCGGGCAAAGTGCCGATGTTCATCGGCCACCCGGTGGCCATCTTGATCTGGCACGACTTCGAGCGCTTCCGCCAGGCCAAGCGCAAACTGCAGTTCAACGACCAGGCGATCCGCTACGGTGCCCAGGCCCCGTTGTATCAGCGCGACCCTTACGGCAGCTTTCGTTTCGTGCGGGTGGGCGGGGCTACGCCGTTCGACGACGATGAATTCTCCAGCCTGAAGAACTCCATGCTGTTCCCGACCATTCTCAACCGCAAACCGGTGTGGTCCAAGCAGCCCAACCAGCATGGCGACCTGACCGAGCAGGGGCTGTTCTACGCCGGGCGCATCGCCGAGCAGTTGGCCAACCCGCCGGAGAACTGGCTGGTGTTCGACGAACGCTACAAGACACCCTCCATCGAACCTGCAGCCCTCGAGCCGGACAACGGCAACGGCTGGTATGACCCGGCCACCGGCACCCTGCACTTCGTGGTCGCGACACAGTGCCCGTTCGAAGTGGCGCAGGAATGCGTGCACATGATCAAGCCGTCGCGCTTTGCCCTGAACACGTTGAACATGCACCCGGGCTACACCGTGGGCTATGGCTCGAAGGACAACAACATCTTCGTCTTCTACGCCGCCGTGGCCGCGTTGTACGGCGCGGGTGTACCGATCCGCCTGG
Source organism: Pseudomonas sp. CM25 (assembly GCF_013179705.1). Lineage (NCBI taxonomy): Bacteria > Pseudomonadati > Pseudomonadota > Gammaproteobacteria > Pseudomonadales > Pseudomonadaceae > Pseudomonas > Pseudomonas sp. CM25. Next base: position 15,357 of record NZ_JABMCW010000071.1, read on the forward strand.
CCAACGACCGCTACGAGCAGTTCCAGAGCGGCATCAAGCGCCATGCCTTCGATATCCGCTACCAGTTGGCCGTGGACAAGCGTGACAACAGCTTCAAGATCTTCCGTGCCGACCTGAGTTGCGACGGCGGCGGGCGTATCAACTACAGCCCGTCGGTGGCGGCGGTGGGGGCCACGGCGGCGCAGTCGATCTACTACATGCCGCAGAACGACCTGTCGGTCACCGCCTACCATTCGCGTGGGGTCGAGGCCGGCTCAATGCGCGGCTACGGCACCCTGCAGACCATGGCTGCGACCGAGATGATGGTCGACGAGATCGCCGGTCGCCTGGGTGTCGATGCCATCGACCTGCGCCGCGCCAACGCACTCAAGTCGGGCATGAAGAACACCCAAGGCGCGGTGCCGGCCGGTGCCCTGCGTCTGTACGAGATCCTCGACAAGGCCGCCGTGCACGACTGGTGGCGCAACCGTGACGCACGCAAGCAGCAGATGGATGCCCAGGACCAGGACCACTGGTACGGCGTAGGCTTTGCCATCTGCCAGAAGGACTTCGGCACCGGTTCCGAAGCGCCGATGGCCAGCATCGAGTTCAGCCGCGACGGGCGCATCAGCCTGCGCCATATCGGCACTGAGCTGGGCACTGGCATGTCCACTTCCCAGGCCCTGGTGGTCAGCGATTTCCTTGGTCGCTCGGCGGACGAGGTCAGGACTGCAGTCACCGAATGGCCGGAGTTGCAGCTGACCACCAGCGGCAACCCGTACCTGATCAGCCAGCCCGAGCAGGACGCTGCGCTGCGCAACCCGCGCTGGGTCGGCAAACTGGCTTCGCCATCATCGGCGACCAACTCGGCGTTCTACTTCAGCCATGCCACCCGCGAGGCGGCGCGCGTACTGTTCAACCACGGCCTGTGGCCGGCGGCCATGGCCATCTGGAGCCAGGGGCCATACGGCGGCCAGGCCAACCCGCTGGTGGTGCGCCGCGAGAATGCGGTGTGGGTCAACGGTGAGCTGACCGGCAACGGTCTGGCGCCGATCCCGTTCGCCCAGCTGGCCCAGAAGGCCCACGACATGGGCCTGGTTACCGGGGTTAGCGTGCACGGCTTCAACCGCTGGAGCTGGGCCCAGGCCGACTTCGTCGTCGACGGCGTGCGCGAGCGCTTCCCGCTTGATGCCGTGGCGGTGAAATACGGCGATGGCGCGGTGAATGCCAAGAAAGCGCAGATGAGCAGCCACGGCTACCACCTGCTCGACCGGCAGAACGCGCACTACCCGGACACCCAACTGAACAATGCCATGGTCACCTACTACAGCCCGGTGGCGACCATCGTCGAAGTCAAGGTCAACAAGGGTACGAATGAGGTGCAGGTGCTCAACCACCACAGCTGGGTCGAATGCGGCCGGGTGCTGGTGCCGGAACTGGTCAAGGGCCAGCTCGAAGGCGGTATCGCCATGGGCATTGGCCATGCACTGACCGAAGAAATGCCGATGTACGAGGGCGGGCCCGGGGAGGGCGACTGGAACTTCAACCGCTACCGCCTGCCGCATGCGCGTGACGTGGCGGTATGGAAGCAGACCAGCGAAATCCTCCCGCCGCTGTCACCGACCGACCCGTCGAAGGGTATCGCCGAAGTGGTGATGATCCCGGTCGTCGGCGCCATCGGCAACGCTGTCGCGCATGCCATTGGCAAGCGCGTGCGCGATCTACCCATCACCCCAGCCCGTATCAAGGAGGCCCTCAATGGCTAACCGTCCACTGCAACTGACCCTCAACGGTCAACCGGTCGGCCCGGTCGAGGTCCCTGATGACCTGGCGATGATCGATTACCTGCACGAACACCAGAACCTCACCGGTTCGCGCCTGGGCTGCGGCCAGGGCATCTGCCACGCCTGCGTGGTGATCGTCGACAAACCCGACGGTACCAGCGAGGAAGTGCGCACCTGCATCACCGGTGCTCACTACTTCGAAGGCAAGAAAGTCCGCACCATCGAGGGCCATGCCAGCCAGGACGAGGCCGGCAACCTGACGTTGAATCCGATCCAGCAGAAATTCGTCGACCTGTTCGCCTTCCAGTGCAGCTACTGCGCACCGGGCTTCGTCAACGCCGCCACCGTACTGGTGGAAACGGCGCAGCGTCAGCCGCTGAAAAAGAGCGAGGTGGAAGAGCGCATCGAGGCCAGCCTGGGCCACCATATCTGCCGTTGCACCGGCTACGTGCGCTATTACGCTGCCACCCGCACGGTGCTCAACGACCTTGGCCTGGTCAAGGAGGGTTGAGCATGGCTTTCGTTCGTAGCGCACTGGCGCTGGCCCTCGGCCTTGCCGTCACTTCAGCTGCCCTGGCCGACGACCAGGCACAGGTCAAGCGCGGTGAATACCTGGCCCGCGCGGCCGACTGCATGGCCTGTCATACCGCCGAAGGCGGCGCCCCATACGCCGGCGGCCTGCCGATTCATTCACCATTCGGCACTATTTATGGCAGTAACATCACCCCGGACAAGCAGTACGGCATCGGCAACTACAGCGCCGACGAGTTCTTTGCCGCCGTCACCGAGGGCAAGCGCAAGGATGGCGCCAACCTTTACCCGGCAATGCCGTACACCTCGTACCACTTGATCAGGCGCGAGGACTCGGACGCAATCCTCGCTTACCTGATGACCGTGCCGCCGATCAACCGCCCGGCGCCGCAGACCGCGCTGCGCTTCCCGTTCAATGTGCGCCTGGGCTTGAGTGGCTGGAACATGCTGTACGGCAAGAGCGTGCAGTTGCAGCCCACCGAAGGCAAAAGCCCGGCCTGGCAGCGTGGGCAGTATATGGTCGAGGTGATGGGCCACTGTGGCGAATGCCATACTCCGCGCAACCCGATCGGCGCGTTGCAGCAGGACCTGCGCCTGAGCGGCGGCCTGCTGGGCGGCTACCTGGCCCCAAGCCTGCTGGCGCAGGACCTGGCCGAGCGCGGCTGGACCCAGCCAGACCTGACCACCTTCCTCAAGCACGGCATCAGTGCCCAGGGCAGCATGTTCAACGAGATGTTCCCGGTGGTACACCACAGCACCCAGCATCTGCAGGACGTTGACCTGGCCGCCATGGCCACCTACCTGCTGGGCGACCAGCCACCGCCGGCCAAGGTGATCCAGGCGGTTGCCCTGGAACAGATGAGCGACAGTGCCAAACGCGGGCATCAGCAGTACCTGAACGTTTGCGCCGGCTGCCATGGGGTAGACGGCGAAGGCAAGCCGCACATCGCCGTGGCCATGCGCGGTAACACCGTGTTGCGCCAGGATGACTCGCGCAACCTGGTCAAGGTCATCCTCGAAGGTATCCGCGAGCAGCAGTTCACCGGCTTCGAACGCATGCAGCCGATGCCGGGTTTTGCCGACAAGCTCGATGACCAACAGGTGACGGATATGGTCAACTACTTGCGCCAGGCCTGGGGTGGACTGCCTGGCGACATGAACCTACAGCAGCTCGCCGAGCTGAAGGCGGAGTAAGCGTGCAGCATCTCGATCTACAGGTGATCCGCCAGGCCTTGCAGTGGTCGTGCGCTGGCCAGCGGGTGTGGTTGTGCACGGTGCTCGCCACCTACGGCTCGGCGCCGCGCGCGCCGGGTTCGCTGCTGGCGGTGAATGCCGGTGGTCAGTGGCTGGGTTCGCTGTCCGGTGGCTGCGTCGAGGACGATTTCCTTGAACGGGTGGCCGCGGGTGAATACCCCGAGCCGGTTGTCATCGTGCGTTACGGCGATGGCAGCGACCCGCGTTCAAGCATCCGCCTGCCGTGTGGCGGCGTGCTTGAGGTGCTGGTGGAAAACCTGCCGGCCGAGTGCGAGGTGCAGGCCCACCTGCGTGCGCTGGAAAGCGCGCTGCTGGGCCAGCGCCGGGTGCTGCGCGAGGTGAGCCTGCCCCAGGGGACGCGCCAGCTGGCCGATGACCTCAGCCAGGGGCCACGTGTGGAGCGGGAACACGCCCGTGTACGCTTGCGCGTCGGTGCTGCGCAGCGTCTACTGCTGGCCGGGTATTCCAGCGTGGCACATTTTTGCGCCGAATTTGGCAGGGGCATGGGTTTCGAAGTGGTGCTTTGCGAGCCACGTGAAGAATTGCTAGAGGGTGTGCAACTGGATGGCATCGAGGTGCGCCGCGAGCTGCCCTCGGAGTTCATCCTCAACGGCGGTTGCCATGCCGATACCGCAGTGGTGGCACTTACCCACGACCCGAAGATCGATGACCTGGCGATGCTCGAAGCCGTGCGCACCGAGGCTTTCTACATCGGCGTGATGGGCTCCCGGGCCACTTCCGACAAGCGCCGTGAACGCCTGCAGCGCATTGGTGGCCTGGGTGCTACCGAGCTGGGTCGCATCCACGCCCCGATCGGCCTCAACCTGGGCAGCAAGACCCCGGCGGAGATCGCCCTGGCGGTGTTGGCCGATATCCTCCGCGTGCGCAACGGTATCGAGCGGGTGGCGCTGTGAACGTGGTTGCATTGGTACTTGCTGCCGGGAACAGCGTGCGTTTCGGCACTGACAAGCGCCGGGCGCTGTTGATGGATGGTCGCAGCTTGCTGGTGCATAGCGTCGAGCGGGCCTGTGCAGTGTTCGATGATGTGCGGGTAGTGCTGCGCGACCGGGAGCGGGGCATGGACCTGGGGTTGCCACCGGGATGTCGGGTGATCTCCAGCCCGAATTGCGCATCGGGCATGGGCCATAGCCTGGCAGCCGGCGCCGCATCACTGGTCGACAGCGAGGCGCAGGCGGTGGCCATACTGTTGGGGGACATGCCTTGGGTGGAGACCGCGACCCTCGCGGGGCTGGGTTTCAATGCGAGCGCATCGACCATCGTCTTGCCTTGCCATGACGGGCAACAAGGGCACCCCGTGCTGTTCGGGCGCGCTTTCTGGCCGGCGCTGGCGCGGCTGACGGGTGATGAAGGTGCGCGTTCGGTGGTCAAGGCCAACCCGGCGAGTTGTGTCAGGTTGGAGGTGCAGGATGCCGGTGTGCTGCTGGATGTCGACAGCCCGGACGCCGTGCACCGGTGAACGCGCTTGTCAGCGCCGCTACCATGTCTTCGTAGTCCTGGGGATTTACCAGCCAGAACAGGCCACAGCCGTGGACCAGTATTCAGGAAGACGATCGGGGAGTTTGCCTTGGTAATGATCGAGGGCGCAGGGCGCTACAGGTTGGTGGCCGACGGTGTTCCGAAGGTTTCCAGGAAAACGGTGAGATCACGTCCATTTGTCAGGTCCTTTTTGTGTGCTCAGAAGTCGGAGAAAC
>NZ_JABMCW010000710.1:0-652 GCF_013179705.1 Pseudomonas sp. CM25
CCGGTGTTTCGGTATCCCGCGTAGGTGGTGCCGCTCAGACCAAGATCATCAAGAAGCTGTCCGGTGGTATTCGTACCGCTCTGGCTCAGTACCGTGAGCTGGCTGCATTCGCCCAGTTCGCTTCCGATCTGGACGAAGCGACCCGCAAGCAGCTGGAGCATGGTCAGCGCGTTACCGAGCTGATGAAGCAGAAGCAGTACGCGCCGATGTCCATCGCGGACATGGCCCTGTCGCTGTACGCCGCTGAGCGTGGCTTCCTGACTGACGTAGAAGTCTCCAAGATCGGCAGCTTCGAGCAAGCACTGATCGCCTTCTTCAACCGTGATCACGCTGAACTGATGGCGAAGATCAACGTGAAGGGTGACTTCAACGACGAAATCGACGCAGGCCTGAAAGCCGGCATCGAGAAGTTCAAGGCCACCCAGACCTGGTAAGCCGCAGCGGGGGCCCTGGCCCCCGCTTGCTAACCTGATAGGTGATACATGGCAGGCGCAAAAGAGATTCGCAGTAAGATTGCGAGCATCAAAAGCACGCAAAAAATTACCAGCGCCATGGAGAAAGTGGCGGTCAGCAAGATGCGCAGGGCACAAATGCGCATGGCTGCTAGCCGTCCTTACGCGGAGCGTATCCGCCAGGTGATCGGTCATCTGGC
>NZ_JABMCW010000711.1:0-652 GCF_013179705.1 Pseudomonas sp. CM25
TAACTATATTAGTGGTTCTGGAAATAAATCTAGAACTATTTTGTTACATACCGCCACAAATGGCCTACGGCCATCTTCATGTTTTCCTACGTCCTAAATGCTGCGCCAACGGCACCATGTACACCGGCACCGTCGACAACTGGAGCAGCCTCACCGCCGTACGCCCCAGCGGCACATCCACCCCGGCGCCGGCGCTGTGGCTACCGAAAATCAGCAGGTCCACACTCAACCGCTGCGCCTGGTCGAGGATCACCTGTGCCGGGTCGCCCTGGCGTACCCGCACCGCCTTGATCACCGCCAGGTCAGCCTCCTCACCCAGCTCTTCACGAAAGTTTTCCAGCACGCGCTGCTCGATATTGGCCATCACCGTGTTTACCCCCTGGCTGTGCAACTGGTCGAGGGTCTGTTCATCGAGGTAACTTTGCAGGAGGGATTCGGCGAACTGGCCCATCGGTTCCACCGCATGGATCACATACAACTCGGCATTGAAAGTACGCGCCAGCGCCAGCGCGTGCTGCATGACAAAAGGGGCGTAGACACCGAGGTCGGTGGCGTACAGCATGGAGCGAATCATTCGACCTCCTCGACTGCCGCTGCGGCAGAGCAAGCTTCAGCTTAGCAGCGCGCCAGCCCCACGCCTGCCCGTCCGGCG
>NZ_JABMCW010000712.1:0-650 GCF_013179705.1 Pseudomonas sp. CM25
CGATACACCTAGCCTGGGGCAGGCGCGTACCGAGTGTGAGCGCAGCAATGGGATCTGGCAGACGCATTGAAGGCCAGGCAGAACAGTCCCGGCAGCGCTAAACAGGCGCTTGCCACAGCATTTGCGTCGCCTATGAAATCGAGCGCCGCGCGGGCGGCGCTCGATCTCATAGGCGCTGCATATCTTGCGGCAAACACCTGCAAGCCGTTCAAAGTACTAGCATGAATCAGGGAGAAATCGGATCACTCGCCGGGAAGGTCTCATCCAGCGCATTGTCGACGCTGCTTTCCTTCACCTGCGCCACCTGTCCGCAATTGCAACCCGGCATACGGCACGGTTCACCGTTACGGTGCCCGCTGGCACAGGCCTCACAGCAGTAGGCCTTGCCGTTCTGAGGGGCGGCATCCACCGTACAGGAGCATTCACTGCACGCGCATCTTAACTCGCTCATGGCTTGCCCCCTTGGTCTTCGTCGATCACATCATCGGTCCATGGCTCGCCATCCAGCGGTGCGGAACGGGCCAGCTCGGCTTCATCCAGGCCGAACCCACCGCCGATCTCGTCAGCATCCACCTCGCGCAATGCCTCGTCCGCCGGGCCACCCTGGCCAGGCTCATGCGGGTCGCGGGCGCCGGTCTCGTCCAGCAGCG
>NZ_JABMCW010000713.1:0-645 GCF_013179705.1 Pseudomonas sp. CM25
GGTGTTGGTGGTGTGTTCGGGGCTGCTGGTCACCCGCCGTCGGGCGCGTGCGCTGGCTGTTGGCGGCGTGGGGCAGGGCGCGTGATGCGCCTTGGTTGAAGACAGACGAGCAAGTCGCATCCGGCTGTGAGAGGATGTCCGCCATTACAGCCAGGACCCCGAACCCAGCCTGATGAAGACACCCAAAAGAATAGAGCCCCTGATCGAGGACGGCCTGGTCGACGAAGTACTGCGACCGTTGATGAGTGGCAAGGAAGCCGCTGTGTATGTGGTGCGTTGCGGCACCCAGGTGCGCTGCGCCAAGGTTTACAAAGAAGCCAACAAGCGCAGTTTCCGCCAGGCCGCCGAATACCAGGAAGGCCGCAAGGTGCGCAACAGCCGTCAGGCCCGGGCCATGGCCAAAAGCACCAAGTATGGTCGTAAAGAGGCCGAAGATGCCTGGCAGAACGCCGAAGTGGCGGCGCTGTTCCGTCTGGCCGGCGCCGGTGTGAGGGTGCCCAAGCCCTACGATTTCCAGGACGGCGTGTTGTTGATGGAGCTGGTAACCGATGCCGATGGCGATGCGGCCCCACGCCTGAACGATGTGCACCTGGAGGCCGAAGAGGCGCGTGAGTTCCATGCTTTCGTCATTCGCCAGATCGTGCT
>NZ_JABMCW010000714.1:0-644 GCF_013179705.1 Pseudomonas sp. CM25
ACGACCTGCTGAGCAACCGTGACAGCCAGCGTGGCATCAGTGTGCCGGTCGAACGGGTGCCGGCAAATGTCGGGGTGGCGGCGATCTGTTGGCCTTTGGGCCAGCCGATGAGCAGGAAGGACCCCAACTGCCGACGTCAGCGCTTTGCCTGGACCCTGGACGGCACCACACCGCCGACCCTGCAGGCCGCCGACCAGCCCTTGGGGCTGGGTTTGCGCGAAAGTGTGTGGGTCAACGATCAGGGGCTGCGCGTGGATGGCAGTTGCCCGGGTGCCAAGGCCCGCGATATCGCCCTTTGGCCGGCGCCGCTTGAGCCTTGGCTGCCCCGGGTCGAGCGGCGCGCGGCACGGCTGCCGGCCATCGACCCGGCCTGCCCAACGCAAGTAACGGCCAGCGCGCCACCGCTGTCAATCGTCGGCGTGCGCCCGGGCGACAACTTGCGTCGCCCGGTCACCAGCAGCGAGCCGCTGCAGTTGCATGTGTCGGCCCTGGGCGGTGGCGGGCGGCGCTGGTGGTTCCTCAATGGCCAGCCATTGGGGGAAACCCAGGGGCAAGACAGCTTGCTGCTGCGCTTGCCGCAGGTCGGGCAGGCCGAGCTTAGTGCACTGGATGAAAGCGGCGAGACGGCGCGGGTGATGTTGCAG
>NZ_JABMCW010000715.1:0-639 GCF_013179705.1 Pseudomonas sp. CM25
GAGCCTGCACTGCGCGGTACTGTGTGCCTTCACGCTCACTTATCCATGGAAGGAAACGCAGCATGAAATCTGTCGACCGCGCTTTACTCGCCAGTGGCCTGCTGATCCCCTTGTGGCTGCTGACAGGTGTATGGCTCACGGCACGCGCGTATCCCGGCTACGACCACCTGCAACAGGCCATGAGCCAGCTCGGCGCCGCTGGCTCGCCTACCAGCAGCTGGTCGCCGCTGGTCAACAACTTCCCGTTGGCCGCGCTGTTTGCACTGTTCGCCTGGGGCCTGGCGCGGCGCTGGCGTGGCTCGAAGCTTGCGCTGCTGAGCGCCGGCCTGGTGTTGCTGCATGGCGTTGGCAGCCTCGGCACCGGCTGGTTCCCCTGCGACCAGGGTTGCGCAGCCGCGCAGCCGTCCACCTCCCAGCAACTGCACAACCTGTCCGGGTTGCTGATGTTTCTCTCGCTGACCCTGGCCAGCGCCCTGTGGGCCTGGCTGGGCAATCGGCTTGCCGGCTCGCGGGCCTTGGCGTTGTTTTCCCTGGCGTGTCTGGTGCTTGCCATCGTCACTGCCGGGTTGATGGGCCAGGCGGTCGAGAGCGGCCAGCTGTTCGGCCTGTACCAGCGCCTGAACTACGCTGTGTCGGTGC
>NZ_JABMCW010000716.1:0-626 GCF_013179705.1 Pseudomonas sp. CM25
AGGTCAGCCTGGGCTTCGTCGCCGCCACCGAGCACCAGGTGTGCAAGCACCTTGACGAGCACCTGGAGCAGATCCCGCACGAGGACGAAAAATCCCGGGCCATTCTCGAGCAAATGCGCGTTGACGAAGAGCAGCACGCCGAATCGGCCCTGGAAGCCGGCGGCTATCGCTTCCCGGCCCCAGTCCGCTTGGGCATGAGCCTGTTGGCCAAGGTCATGACCAAGAGCACTTACCGCATCTGAAGGATTAGCATGACGGACCGATTCGACGCCAAGGACCTGGCGCGCGCCGTGCACGCCGGCGTTCTCCAGCAGGGCCAGGACCAGGCCCTGCTGGCATTCCTGCGCAAGCAACCGGCGCAGCGCGGCAGCTTCCAGCTGGCGCATGTCGCCTTCTATTTCGGCGCCTTGTTGATCATGGCGGCCATGGGCTGGCTGCTCACTGAAGCGTGGCTGAGCATCGGTGACTGGGCGCTGCTGATCATCGCCAGCCTCTATATCTTGCTGATTACCTTGTTCGCGCTCAACCTGCAGCGACGCGCCCAACCTGTTGCCGCCGGGGTGCTGGCGGCAGTCGCGGTCAGTATCGTACCGCTGGCGGTATTCGCCATCGAGCGCCTGATCGGC
>NZ_JABMCW010000717.1:0-623 GCF_013179705.1 Pseudomonas sp. CM25
CCCCTCCACACTTAAGTGGCTACGAAAAAATTACAGGTGGTTAACTCGGCTGTGGGGAGGTCAGCCTGGTGCGAACGGAGGTAGCCCAGCTTTCTGGCTAGACACGCGGGAGGCGAATGGATCGCGAGTTTTCATGGCACTACCTGATAATTATTTTTGTGAGGTGCTTTGAGGGCATATTATGCTGGGCAGGCCCCAGCTATCGGTTGAGTTAATCCTCGGATCAATTAGTTGCGGTGTCAACTAGTTTCTAAGTATCCCGATTGGAGGTGTGCGCTCAATGGCCTCGGAAGCCCAGCTGGACCTCGCTCGCTACGTGCCAGCGCTGCTGAATTTCTTATCCAACAAGCTTTCGTCCGGCGCCTCCCAGTGCTACCGGAAACACTTCGAGATAGGCGTTGTGGAGTGGCGGATGCTTTCCATGCTGGCCGTGGAAAGCGGGATCACTGCCAATCGTATCTGCCAGGTGATCGGTCTCGACAAGAGTGCTGTCAGCCGCTCCCTACATGCTCTAGAGGTAGCGGGGCGGGTCTGCACTGAGGTCGATCCTGCTGATGGACGGCGCTATACCGTTTCGCTTACTGCGAGCGGCAAGGAGTTGTATAACCGAGTCTTGAAGGTCG
>NZ_JABMCW010000718.1:0-622 GCF_013179705.1 Pseudomonas sp. CM25
TGATTTCTGACTTTTGTCAGATCGTTCTTTAAAAATTCGGATATGTGATAGAAATAGACTGAACACCAGTTTCACTGCTGGTGGATCAGGCTAAGGTAAAATTTGTGAGTTCTGCTCGAAAGAGCGACGTGCGAATTTTCGGCGAATGTCGTCTTCACAGTATAACCAGATTGCTTGGGGTTATATGGTCAAGTGAAGAAGCGCATACGGTGGATGCCTTGGCAGTCAGAGGCGATGAAAGACGTGGTAGCCTGCGATAAGCTTTGGGGAGTCGGCAAACAGACTGTGATCCAGAGATCTCTGAATGGGGGAACCCACTCAGCACAAGCTGAGTATCTTGTACTGAATACATAGGTGCAAGAGGCGAACCAGGGGAACTGAAACATCTAAGTACCCTGAGGAATAGAAATCAACCGAGATTCCCTTAGTAGTGGCGAGCGAACGGGGACCAGCCCTTAAGTTGGTTTGAGATTAGTGGAACGCTCTGGAAAGTGCGGCCATAGTGGGTGATAGCCCCGTACACGAAAATCTCTTATCAATGAAATCGAGTAGGACGGAGCACGAGAAACTTTGTCTGAATATGGGGGGACCATCCTCCAAGGCTAAATACTACTGACTGACC
>NZ_JABMCW010000719.1:0-620 GCF_013179705.1 Pseudomonas sp. CM25
CACGAATTGCTTGATTCAATTTGTTAAAGAGCGTTTGGTTAAGAGCTTTTCGTCTCAACCGAGGCGCGCATTCTACGCTTTCCTCAGAGCCTGTCAAGCGTTTATTTTGAAGTTTTTTCCGAGAAACTCGTTTAGCTTCAAACACTTAACTCGCTTCGATCTCTCGTCGCGGGAGGTGAATAATACAGCATTCAAAAACGCTGTCAACCACCTTTTACTACCACCGGCTGGCTGTTAAGCCTACCAGGAGAAGCATGAGCTTCTACTTAAAGACAAAACCCCTACCTGCATGCGCAGATAGGGGTTTTGCGAAATGAATCTTGACGATGACCTACTCTCACATGGGGAGACCCCACACTACCATCGGCGATGCATCGTTTCACTGCTGAGTTCGGGATGGGATCAGGTGGTTCCAATGCTCTATGGTCGTCAAGAAATTCTGTAGCCAGAATGTCCAGATGGACAGCCCAGCGAATTCGGATATGTGATAGTCGTGATGCTTTGTGAACAGTGCGAACTTTCGGTTCGTGTCATCTTCACCACCGCAATCTGCATGAGCAAATTGCTTGGGTGTTATATGGTCAAGCCTCACGGGCAATTAGTATTGGTTAGCTCAACGC
>NZ_JABMCW010000072.1:0-20109 GCF_013179705.1 Pseudomonas sp. CM25
CCTGGGCGACACCCACGTAGCTGGAAGCATCACGCTGCCAGAGCACGCGGCCGCTTTCCAGGTCCAGGCCCGCTACGCGGCCCTGGTAGGTGCTGACGTACAGGGTACCACCAGAAAGCAGCAGACCACCGTCGATATCGACCACACGGTCCAGCTCGGAACGGCCCTGCGGGATGGCCACGCGGCTTTCCCACACCGGTACGCCGTTGTTGATATCCACCGCCACCACCTTGCCGGTGGACAGGCCGGCAACCGCCAGCCGATTGGTGGCAATCGGAGCACCGGTGCCACGCAGGGTCAGCACGGCCGGAGTGCTTTCGTAGATCCAGCGGCGATCGCCAGTGGCGGCATCCAGGCCGATCAGCCGATCGTCCTGGGTCTGCACCACCACCACATCACCGTTGTTGGCCGGCGGGGCCAGCACTTCGCTGGTCACGCGCGAACGCCAGCGTTCTTCACCGGTGGTCGAGTCGAGGGCGATGACTTCACCCTTGAGGGTACCGAGCATGACCAGGCCGTAGCCCACGCCGACAGCGCCGGAAACCTGCAGCTCCAGGTCCTTCTTCCACACAACGTCACCGGTGATGCGGTCCAGGGCGAAGACTTCGCCGTTGACGTCGGAAGCGTAGATGCGGTCGTTTTCGATGGCCGGTACCAGGGTGTTGTAGGTTTCACCCTGGCCGTCGCCGATCGAACGGCTCCACTGCTTCTTCAGCACCACTTCCTCGGTGAACTTGGTCAGCTCGGCCGGTGGCAGTTCCTTCTTGCTGTTGCTGCTGCAACCCGCGGCCAGTACGGCCAGGGTCAGCACTGCTGCTTGTTTCCAACCGATCACTTACGCGTCCCCTTTGGCCAGGTCATCCAGCTTCAATTGCAGGCCACCGACCGCCGCCTCATCGGACAGCGCAGCCTTGGCTTTTTCGTAAGCGCTGTGCGCATCGTCGGCGCGACCCAGCTGTACCAGCAGGTCACCCTTCAATTCTTCGCGGCTGGCCAGGAAGGCCTTGTCGGCGTCGCCATCAAGCAGCTTGAGGGCGTCCTCGGCCTTGTTCTGGGCAGCCAGCACACGCGCCAGGCGCTGGCGCGAAATCTCGCCCAGGGTCACATCGGCCGGCTTGTCCAGCACGCTTTTCAGCTCGGCAGCGGCGTCGTCAAGCTTGCCGCTCTCGACCGCGACCTTGGCCAAGAACAGGCTGCCGTACTGGGCGTAGGCGGTACCACCGAAATCGCTCTTGAGCTTGCCGGCCAGTTCCGCCACCTTGGTGGTATCTGGCTGGCCACTTGGCGTCAGGCTGGTCTCAAGCAAGGCCTGATACAGCTGCGAGGCACCTTGGGACTGGTTGTTCTGGTACTTGTGCCAGGTGTTCCAGCCCAGCACCACCACGCCAGCCAGCAATGCGCCTGTCAGCAGCGGCTTGCCGTTGCGGTTCCACCAGTCCTTGACCCCTGCCAGGTCATCATCATCGGTACTCGACACCCCAATACTCCTTTTCGCCTATTCGTTGTTGAACCGCGTTACGCCTGAGCGATCGCGGTTTCCAGGTGCTCTGCAAGAGCATCCCAGGCAATGTTCTGTTGTTCGCCCTGGCCACGCAGGGGCTTCAAGCCGATTTCCTGCTTTGCCAGCTCGTCGTCGCCGAGGATCAAGGCGAACAGTGCGCCGCTCTTGTCGGCTTTCTTGAACTGGCTCTTGAAGCTGCCACCGCCGGCATTGACCGCCAGGCGCAGGCCCGGCAAACGGTCGCGCAGGCTTTCGGACAAGCGCAGGCCGGCCAGCTCCGCCTGCTCGCCAAAGGCGCACAGGTAGACGTCGATCTGACGGCTGATGGACGCCGGTACCTTGCCCAGGGTTTCCAGCAGCAGGATCAGGCGCTCGATACCCATGGCGAAACCGACGCCCGTGGTCGGCTTGCCGCCCATCTGCTCGACCAGGCCATCGTAGCGGCCACCGGCACACACCGTGCCCTGGGCGCCGAGCTTGTCGGTGACCCACTCGAACACGGTCTTGCTGTAGTAGTCCAGGCCACGCACCAGCTTGGTGTTGATCACGAACGGAATGCCGGCGGCGTCCAGGCGAGCCTTGAGGCCCTCGAAGTGCACGCGCGATTCTTCGTCCAGGTAGTCTTCCAGCTTCGGCGCGCCGACCAGCACGGCCTGGGTGTTCTGGTCCTTGCTGTCGAGGATGCGCAACGGGTTGCTCTTCAGGCGGCGCTGGCTGTCTTCGTCCAGCTGCTCCAGGCGCGCCGAGAGGAACTCGACCAGCGCATCACGGTAGCGCGCACGGGCTTCGCTGGTACCCAAGCTGTTGAGCTCGAGCTTGACCGCGTCCTGGATGCCCAGCAGGCCCCACAGGCGCCAGGTCAGCATGATCAGCTCGGCATCGATGTCCGGGCCATCGAGGTTGAACACTTCCACGCCAATCTGGTGGAACTGGCGATAGCGGCCCTTCTGCGGGCGCTCGTGGCGGAACATCTGGCCGATGTACCACAGCTTCTGCACCTGGCCGTTGCCGGTGATGCCATGTTCGAGCACGGCACGCACACAGGCGGCGGTACCTTCAGGGCGCAGGGTGAGCGAATCGCCGTTGCGGTCCTCGAAGGTGTACATCTCTTTTTCGACGATGTCGGTAACTTCACCGATAGAGCGCTTGAACAGCTCGGTGAACTCGACGATCGGCGTGCGGATCTGGCTGTACCCGTAGGTGTCCAGCAGCCCGGCCACGGTGCCTTCGAAGTAGCGCCACAGCGGCGACTGTTCTGGCAGGATGTCGTTCATGCCACGGATGGCTTGCAGCGATTTGCTCACGAATAGTCCTTACGAATTCTGTGTGTCAGCCACGGGCGATCAGCGCCGCGTCGGCTTCGGCCTTTTCGGCGGCCTTCTGACGGATGAGTTTTTCCAGCTCGTCCACCAGGTTGTCATTGGTCAGCTTCTGGGCCGGCTTGCCATCGATGTAGATCAGGTTCGGCGTACCGCCGGTCAGGCCGACATGGGCTTCCTTGGCTTCGCCGGGGCCGTTTACGACACAACCGATCACCGCTACGTCCAGCGGCACCAGCAGGTCTTCCAGGCGCCCTTCCAGCTCGTTCATGGTCTTGACCACATCGAAGTTCTGCCGCGAACAGCTCGGGCAGGCGATGAAGTTGATGCCACGCGAACGCAGGTGCAGCGACTTGAGGATGTCGTAGCCGACTTTCACTTCTTCGACCGGGTCGGCCGCCAGCGAAATGCGGATGGTATCGCCGATGCCCTCGGCCAGCAGCATACCGAGGCCGACGGCGGATTTCACCGTCCCCGACCGCAGGCCACCGGCTTCGGTGATGCCCAGGTGCAGCGGTTGCACAATCTGTTTGGCCAACAAGCGGTAGGCCTCGACGGCCATGAACACGTCGGAGGCCTTGACGCTGACCTTGAAGTCCTGGAAGTCCAGGCGGTCGAGGTGCTCGACGTGCCGCAAGGCCGACTCGACCAGCGCGGCTGGGGTCGGTTCGCCGTACTTCTTCTGCAGGTCTTTTTCCAGGGAACCGGCGTTGACGCCGATACGGATCGGAATGCCACGGTCACGGGCGGCATCGACCACCGCCCGCACACGGTCTTCACGGCCGATGTTGCCCGGGTTGATACGCAGGCAATCGACGCCAAGCTCGGCCACACGCAGGGCGATCTTGTAGTCGAAGTGAATGTCGGCGACCAGCGGCACACTGACCAACTGCTTGATCTTGCCAAACGCTTCGGCGGCGTCCATGTCAGGTACCGAGACCCGCACGATGTCCACGCCGGCATCGACCAGGCGCTGGATTTGCCCGACGGTGGCGGCCACATCGTTGGTGTCGGTATTGGTCATGCTCTGCACCGCGATGGGCGCATCACCACCCACCGGCACATTGCCGACCCAGATTTTGCGGGATTCGCGACGTTTGATCGGAGATTCACCGTGCATGACTTACTGTCCCAACTTCAGGCGAGCGGTCTCGCCACTGGTGAACGGGGCAACATCGACGGGCTGGCCGTTGTAGCTGACCTGGGCGCCACGGGCAAAGCCCAGGCGTACCGCGAACGGCGGCTTGCCGGTCAGCTCGAGGTTGTCCCCCTTGCGCTTGATGGCGCTGAACAGCACCTTGCCGTTGCCGTCGCTGACCTGGGTCCAGCAATCGGCGACGAACTGGATCGCGACCTTGGCGCTGCCTGCCGGCACTGCGGCAGGCTCGGCGGCGGCCACGGCTGGCGCCGGCGCGGCTGCACCGGGCGCAACAGGGGCAGGCGCCGGGGTAGCAGGTGCCGGGGTCGCAGCAGGTGCTGCTTGCTCGGGGGCCTGTTGAGCAGGCGCTGCGGCAACGCTTGGCGCAGGGCTGGCAGGTGCCTGCTCGGCGGCAGCGGCAGGCTGGCCGTCGGCGCCCTGTTCCAGCGACAGCGGCGCGCTTTCGGGCTGCTGGCCAACCGAGACGGCCTGGTCTTCAGGCTCATCGAGCGGGTGAATCTGGGTGGTGCCGTCGGCACTTTCGACTTCGACGTGCTCCAGGGCGATCTTGGCCAGGTCCTTGCCACGCAGGCTGCCCTGGTCCTGCCACCAGAAGAACCCGCCACCGACCACGACCACCAGCAGCAGCAGGCTGACGCCGCGCAGGATGTTGTGCGACAGGCGTACCGGCTCTTCGATACGGCCCAGCGAATGCACGTCACTGCCCTTGGCGTGGGTACCGGTGTAGCGGTCGAAGGCGTCGACCAGGGCGGCCTGGTCCATGTCCATCAGCTTGGCATAGGCGCGAATGTAGCCACGGGCGAAAGTATGCCCGGGCAGCTTGTCGAAGGCGCCGGTTTCCACGTGGTTCAACGAACTGACAGTGAGGTTGAGCTTGCGGGCCACCTCGGCTTGAGACCAGTCCCGTTTCTCACGGGCCAGGCGCAAAAGCTCACCGGGGTTCTGGCCAGGCGCTACTGCTACTTCGGGATGCGCGGCGTTCATCGTTGCTCCGACAGGTATTGCTGATATTCCGGCGTACCGGGATAAAGTCGTTGTAATTGCTGGCCAAGCTCGGCCAATGTGCCCTGCTCGTCGAATACCCTGGCAAGGCGGCTACCCAGCAGCAGGCTACGGGCGTCGTGGTCGCTCAACTGGCTGAAACGATCGTAGTAGTCCCGGGCCGGCACATAATGCCTGTTTTCGTAGGACAACTCAGCCATTTCCAGCAACGCTTTCGGTTGCCGCTGGTTGAGTTGCAAAGCTTTGAGCAGATACGTGTGCGCCTGGTCGCGGCGCTCGAGCCTCAGGGCAGTCAGGCCCAGGTTCTCGTACACGCGTGAACGCTCAGGATACAGGGTATCGGCACTGGCCAGCAGAAACATCTGCTCGGCCTCGGCAAATTGCCCCTGAGCATAAAGGAAACTGCCGTAATTGTTGCGCATTCGCGTGCTGGCGCTGTTTATTTGCAGGGCCTTGCGAAAGTGCGCTTCGGCGAGCGCTGGCTCCCCCTCGGCCTGAAACACCAGCGCCAGGGCGGCGTGGGCGTCGGCATCCCGCTCATTCAGGGCCAGGGCCTTGCCCAACGGCGCCTTGGCCTGCTCGGTCAAACCCTGCTGCAAATAACCCAGGCCTAGCTGCACATACGCCCGCCCTGCCTCTGCCCTGCCCTGGCGGCTGGCCAGGGGGTCGCCCGAGCCACCCGACACGCAGCCGGCCAGCAGCAAAAGCGCAAGGATCGACAGCGCGGCGCGCAGGCTCATGGGCAACGTCCCGGTCAGTGGCTGGCGGCGCTGTCTTGCAGCTCGACGTCTGCGGAAAGCTGACGTACGGCGATGTAGCGCTCACTGCGACGGGTGCGGTCGTTGACCTGGCCAACCAGCTGGCCACAGGCGGCGTCGATGTCCTCGCCACGGGTGGTGCGGGTGGTGACGTTGAAACCAGCGTGGTGCAGCAGGTCCTGGAAGCGACGAATGGCGTTGTTGCTTGGCCGCTCGTAGCCCGAATGCGGGAACGGGTTGAACGGGATCAGGTTGATCTTGCACGGCACGTCGCGCAGCAGCTCGACCATCTGTGCGGCATGCTCGGGCTGGTCGTTGACGTCCTTGAGCAGGGTGTACTCGACAGTGAGGACACGCTTGCCACCCAGGGTGGCCATGTAACCCATGCACGATTCCAGCAGCACTTTCAGCGGGTACTTCTTGTTGATCGGTACCAGCTTGTTGCGCAGCTCGTCGTTCGGTGCATGCAGCGACAGGGCCAGCGACACGTCGATGTGCTTGGCCAGTTCGTCGATCATCGGCACCACACCCGAGGTGGACAGGGTCACGCGACGCTTGGAAATGCCATAGCCCAGGTCATCCATCATGATTTTCATGGCAGCGATGACGTTGTCGAAGTTCAGCAGGGGCTCGCCCATGCCCATCATCACCACGTTGGTAATCGCGCGGTCGACTTTGGCAGGAACGGTCCCGAAGGATTTGTTCGCAAGCCACACCTGGCCAATCACTTCGGCGGCGGTGAGGTTGCTGTTGAAGCCTTGCTTGCCGGTGGAGCAGAAACTGCAGTCCAGGGCACAGCCGGCTTGCGACGAAACGCAGAGCGTGCCGCGGTCGTCGGTAGGAATGTAGACGGTTTCGACACAGCTGCCGGAGGCAACGCGGATCACCCACTTGCGGGTGCCGTCGGCGGAAATGTCTTCACTGACCACTTCCGGTGGTCGAATTTCGGCAACGGCCTCGAGCTTTTCGCGCAAGACCTTGCCGACGTTGGTCATGGCCGCAAAATCGGACACGCCAAAATGGTGAATCCATTTCATCACCTGGCCGGCACGGAAGCGTTTTTCCCCGATCGAGTCGAAGAATTGTTCCATTTCCGGCTGGGTCAGACCCAACAGGTTGATTTTGCCAGTAGATGTCGTCATGGATTCACCCTCACCCGTAAGCTTTCGCTTAGCGAGTGGTTACCTCGGTAGCAGCGAAGAAGTAAGCGATTTCGCGAGCAGCAGCAGCTTCGGAGTCCGAACCGTGTACGGCGTTGGCGTCGATCGACTCGGCGAAGTCAGCACGGATGGTGCCGGCAGCAGCTTCTTTAGGGTTGGTAGCGCCCATCAGCTCACGGTTCTTGGCGATGGCGTTCTCGCCTTCCAGCACCTGAACAACAACCGGACCGGAAGTCATGAAGGCAACCAGGTCACCGAAGAAGCCGCGCTCGCTGTGCTCGGCGTAGAAGCCTTCGGCTTCGGCTTTGGACAGTTGCTTGATTTTCGAGGCAACGATTTTCAGACCGGCGTCTTCGAAGCGGGTGGTGATCTTGCCGATGACGTTTTTGGCAACGGCGTCAGGCTTGATGATCGAGAAAGTACGTTGAACAGCCATGGAAAACTCCAGAATTTGAGTGTTACGAAAAATTAAACCCGCGAATTATACGCGGGTTCCAGGGGATTGCCTAACCTGCAGTGTCACGCTTAGTCGGCTTCGTCTATCCAGGCCGCCTGGATGGCCTCGAGCACTTTCTCACCGCCGCGTGACGGATCGTCGCTGAACTCTGGCAAAGCCAGCACCCAACGGTGCAGATCGACGAAATTCACATATCTAGGATCGGTGTCCGGCCGGCTTTCTGCAAGCTGGATGGCGATCTCAAGTACATCAACCCATTTCAGACTCATGCGCGATCCTCAGTGCGGCGCTTCAGCAGCGTGGTTGAGCGAATACTTGGGGATCTCGATGGTCAGGTCCTGATCAGCCACGACCACCTGGCAGCCCAGGCGCGATTGCGCCTCCAGGCCCCAGGCCTTGTCCAGCATGTCTTCTTCCAGCTCGTCGGCTTCTTCCAACGAATCAAAACCCTTGCGCACTACGCAGTGGCAGGTGGTGCAGGCCTTGACGCCGCCGCAGGCGCTTTCCATCTCGATGTGATGGTCGTGGGCCAGTTCCAGGATGTTGGTCCCGGTCGGCACCTCCACGGTCAGCCCCTCGG
The DNA here is from genome assembly GCF_013179705.1 of Pseudomonas sp. CM25. Classification (NCBI taxonomy): domain Bacteria; kingdom Pseudomonadati; phylum Pseudomonadota; class Gammaproteobacteria; order Pseudomonadales; family Pseudomonadaceae; genus Pseudomonas; species Pseudomonas sp. CM25. Next base: position 7,937 of record NZ_JABMCW010000072.1, read on the forward strand.
GGCAGAACTTCTCATGCGGCAGGAATGTCACCAGCGGCATCGATTACTCCTCGATCTCATTCAGGTTGCGCCCGGCCAGTGCGGCTTTGACCGTCGAATCAAGGCGACGGGCGGCAAATGCATCGGTCACCTGCGACAGACGCTTGGTCTGTTGCTCGATGGCTGCGCCATCGGTGCCGGCCAGCAAATCACGTAGTTCTTGCATCTGGAATTCGATTGCGTCGCGCTCGTCGCTGCTCAGCAGGCGCTCGCCGTCGGCGTCCAGGGCGCCCTGTACCGCTTCGAGCAGGCGCTCGCCGTCCACCTGGTGCTCGCGCAACTGGCGGGCATGCTTGTCGGAGCCTGCGTGTTCGAACGAGTCCTTGAGCATGCGGGCGATTTCGCCGTCGGTCAGGCCATAGGACGGCTTGACCTGGATGCTGGCTTCCACGCCCGAGCCCAGTTCGCGGGCCCCGACGCTGAGCAGGCCGTCGGCATCGACCTGGAAGGTGACGCGGATTTTCGCCGCACCGGCAACCATCGCCGGAATGCCGCGCAGCTCGAAGCGCGCCAGCGAGCGGCAGTCGCTGATCAGCTCGCGCTCGCCCTGCAGCACGTGGATCATCATGGCCGACTGGCCATCTTTGTACGTGGTGAACTCCTGGGCACGCGCCACCGGAATGGTAGTGTTGCGCGGAATCACCTTCTCCATCAGGCCGCCCATGGTCTCAAGACCCAGCGACAGCGGGATGACATCGAGCAGCAGCAGTTCGCCACCTTCACGGCGGTTGCCGGCCAGGGTGTCGGCCTGGATGGCAGCACCGATAGCCACCACCTGGTCGGGGTCGATCGAGGTCAACGGGGTACGGCCGAACAATCCGCCCACCGCTTCACGCACACGCGGCACGCGGGTCGAACCACCGACCATGACCACCGCGCTGACTTCTTCCAGCTCGACGCCACTGTCGCGCACGGCGCGGCGGCAGGCCTTGAGGCTGCGGGCGACCAGGGGTTCGATCATGGCCTCGAAGGCGGCGCGGCTGAGCTCGCCCTGCCAGGCGCCATGGCTGACGCTGACGACGTCGGCGTCGGTGAGGGCTTCCTTGGCAGCGCAGGCGGTTTGCAGCAGCGCCCGCTGGGTGGCCGGGTCCAGGTCGGACGACAGCCCCGCCTGGTCGATGATCCAGCTGGCCAGCGCATGGTCGAAATCGTCACCGCCCAGAGCGGTATCACCACCGGTGGCCAGCACTTCGAACACGCCTGCAGTCAGGCGCAGGATGGAAATATCGAAGGTACCACCGCCCAGGTCATAGATGGCCACCACGCCTTCGGCATTCTGGTCCAGGCCATAGGCCACGGCAGCTGCAGTCGGTTCGTTGAGCAGGCGCAGCACGTTGAGGCCGGCCAGGCGTGCAGCGTCCTTGGTGGCTTGGCGCTGAGCATCGTCGAAATAGGCCGGCACGGTGATCACCGCGCCCACCAGCTCGCCACCCAGGGTGGCTTCGGCGCGCTCGCGCAGTACCTTGAGGATGTCGGCGGACACTTCCACCGGGCTTTTCGGGCCCTGGACCGTTTCGATGAACGGCATGTGCGACTCACCGCCAATGAAGCGGTACGGCAGCTGCTCGCCCAGTTGCTTGACGTCGGCCAGGCCGCGCCCCATCAGGCGCTTGACCGAAAGCACGGTGTTCAGCGGGTCAATGGACGCGGCATCGCGCGCAGCCTGCCCCACCTCGTTGCGCCCTTCGAGGTAGCGCACCGCGGACGGCAGAATGACGTTGCCCTGCGCGTCAGGCAGGGGCTCGCTACGGCCGCTGCGCAGTGCGGCGACCAGAGAGTTGGTGGTACCCAGGTCGATACCCACCGCCAGGCGGCGCTGGTGCGGCTGAGGGGTTTGACCGGGTTCGGCAATCTGCAGTAGGGCCATGCTTATCTGATACCTTAGGTGCCATCACGGGCAGCACCGGGTTAATCGTCGAGGCGCTCTTCCAGCTGGCGCACTTCTTGGGCGAGCTTGTCGAGGAATTGCATGCGGCGCATCAGGCGCTCGGCCTTGTCGCGCTCGCCTGGGGCATCCCAGCAGGCGGCAAAGTCCTCATTCAGCGTGTCCTGGGCAACCCGCAGGCGCTTCTTGAACACACCGACACCGTCAAGGTCGGCTTCGTCCTGCAACTCTTCGAGCTCTTCACGCCACTGCATCTGCTGCATCAGGAAGTCCGGGTCGTGGACCGTGACCTCCTGGGGCACTTCGTGGCCGCTGATGGCCAGCAGGTAGCGGGCACGGCGCGGCGCACTGCGCAGCGTCTGGTAGGCGTCGTTGAGGGCGGCGGACTTTTCCAGCGCTACGCGCTGCTCACGCTCGGAGGCGTCGGCAAAGCGGTCGGGATGGACTTCGCGGGCCAGCTCGCGATAGCGAGTGGCCAGCTTGTCGAGATCCAGGCGGAAGCTTGGCTGGAGGTCAAACAATGCGTAATGACAAGGAGTACCCACAGCCAGCCTCAAACGTTGAAGCTTTCGCCGCAGCCACATTCACCGCGCACGTTGGGGTTGTTGAACTTGAAACCTTCGTTCAACCCTTCCTTGACGAAGTCCAGCTCGGTACCGTCGAGGTATACCAGGCTCTTGGGATCGATGATCACCTTGACGCCGTGGTTTTCGAACACTGTGTCTTCGTCCGCCAGCTCGTCGACGAACTCCAGCACGTAGGCCAGGCCCGAGCAACCGGTGGTGCGCACGCCCAGGCGAATGCCTTCACCCTTGCCGCGCCCATCGAGGGAGCGGCGAATGTGGTTGGCGGCGGCTTCTGTCATGCTGATAGCCATCAGAACTCCTTACCTTGCAACAGGCGACTTAGATCAAGCCTTTCTTCTGCTTGTAATCGCGCACGGCTGCCTTGATGGCATCCTCTGCGAGTACCGAGCAGTGAATCTTGACCGGCGGCAACGCCAGTTCTTCGGCCAGCTGGGTGTTCTTGATGGTTTCGGCTTCGTCCAGGGTCTTGCCCTTCATCCACTCGGTGGCGAGGGAGCTGGATGCGATGGCCGAACCGCAGCCGTAGGTCTTGAACTTGGCGTCTTCGATGACGCCCTGCTCGTTGACCTTGATTTGCAGACGCATCACGTCACCGCACGCTGGAGCACCGACCATGCCGGTACCGACATCCGGGTCCTCGGCATTCATCTTGCCGACGTTGCGTGGGTTTTCGTAGTGGTCGATGACCTTTTCACTGTATGCCATGGTGCAATTCCTTCCTCATCAGGGAGCCGCTCTTGCCGGCGACTGCTTAGTGGGCGGCCCACTCGATCTTGGAGATGTCGACGCCGTCTTTGTACATGTCCCACAGCGGGGACAGTTCGCGCAGTTTGTTGACTGCCTTGCAGACTTCCTGCGCGGCGTGGTCGACTTCTTCTTCAGTGGTGAAGCGGCCGAAGGAGAAGCGGATCGAGCTGTGCGCCAGTTCGTCGTTGCGGCCCAGAGCGCGCAGTACATACGACGGCTCGAGCGAAGCGGAGGTGCAGGCCGAACCGGACGATACGGCGATGTCTTTCAACGACATCAGCAGCGACTCGCCTTCGACGTAGTTGAAGCTCAGGTTCAGGTTGTGCGGTACACGGGCGGTCTGGCTGCCGTTGACGTACAGTTCTTCAAGGTCCGAGACCTGCTTGAAGAAGCGGTCGCTCAGGGCCTTGATGCGCACGTTTTCAGCGGCCATTTCCTGCTTGGCAATGGCGAAGGCTTCGCCCATGCCGACGATCTGGTGGGTCGGCAGGGTGCCCGAACGCATGCCGCGCTCATGGCCACCGCCGTGAATGATGGCTTCCAGACGTACACGCGGCTTGCGGCTGACGTACAGCGCGCCGATGCCTTTGGGGCCGTAGACCTTGTGCGCCGAGAACGACATCAGGTCGACTTTCAGCTTTTGCACGTCGATGTCGACCTTGCCGGCCGACTGCGCGGCGTCGACATGGAACAGCACGCCACGCGAGCGGGTCAGCTCACCGATGGCGGCGATGTCGTTGATCGAACCGACTTCGTTGTTCACGTGCATCAGCGAGACCAGAATGGTGTCGTCACGCAGTACCGCTTCTACCATGGCCGGGGTGACGATGCCGTCTTCGCCTGGCTCGAGGTAGGTGACTTCGAAACCTTCACGCTCCAGCTGGCGAGCAGTATCCAGGACCGCCTTGTGCTCGATCTTGGAGGTGATGATGTGCTTGCCTTTGGTCTGATAGAAGTGCGCGACACCCTTGAGTGCGAGGTTGTCGGACTCGGTGGCACCGCTGGTCCAGACGATTTCGCGCGGATCGGCGTTGATCAGCTCGGCAACCTGGCGACGACCGTTCTCGACCGCCTCTTCGGCCTTCCAGCCGAAGACATGGGAGCGCGAAGCCGGGTTACCGAAGTTCCCGTCGACCAGCAGGCAGTCGGCCATTTTCTGGGCCACGCGTGGGTCGACCGGAGTGGTCGCGGAGTAATCAAGGTAGATCGGCAACTTCATTTGTCTCTCCTATCAGGCGGTGGCGTCGCTCGTCGTCCCAGGGGGATCAATCGACGGCGGACGTCTCAATCTTGTCCAGCTGGGCGGTTCGGCCTGCGACACGCCGCAGGTCCTGGCGCTGGGCGACTTCCTGCACCTCACGGCGCTTGACGAGGTCGGCCAGGCTGATGCCACTGAGGAATTCATGGATCTGCTGACTGAGGTCGCACCACAGGTGGTGGGTCAGGCAGGTATCACCGGCATGGCAGTCCCCAAGCCCCTGGCAGCGGGTAGCATCGACCGATTCATTGACCGCATCGATGACCTGGGCCACCTGGATGGTTTCCATGCCCCGCGACAGCTGATAGCCACCGCCTGGACCGCGCACACTGGAAACCAGGCTGCTGCGGCGCAGCTTGGCGAACAGCTGCTCCAGATAAGAGAGGGAAATGCCCTGGCGCTCGGAAATGTCGGCCAAAGACACCGGCCCATGCTGCGCGTGCAACGCCAGGTCGAGCATGGCAGTCACGGCGTATCGGCCTTTGGTAGTCAGTCGCATGGCTATTGGGTACCACGGGAGTTTCGGGATGTGTCGGAGTATGCGATTCCCGAGCATTTAAGTCAACTATTAGACCTACTGCTTTAGTCGGGTTTGCATCCGGGAGGCGGGCGCGATTGTAGCAGACGAGGGGCGTGCGCACACGCCCCGTATGTCACCATGATGTCAGCGCGGCGCAATCAATGCGACTGAGTGTCGCGCTGGGCGGCCTGAGCAACCTCGGTGAAGTCGTCTTCCGGCAGTGCCGGCAGCTCCTTGGCACAGTAGTCACTGCCCATCTTGGTCAGCGCCCCGCACATACCCTCCAGCCGCTCGTCGACTGCCTGCAGGTGGTCGAGCATCTGGCCGATGGCACGGGCCACAGGGTCAGGCATGTCGCCACTGACACCGTAGGCATCGAAGCCGATCTTCTCGGCCATGGCCTTGCGCTTGGCCTCCACCTCGCTGTCTTCGCTCTTGACGATGATCCGCCCCGGGATGCCCACCGCCGTAGCCCCGGCCGGCACCGCCTTGGTCACCACCGCGTTGGAGCCGATCTTGGCGCCGGCGCCGACGGTGAACGGGCCCAGCACCTTGGCCCCCGCCCCTACCACCACGCCGTTTTCCAGGGTGGGGTGGCGCTTGCCTTTGTTCCAGCTGGTGCCGCCCAGGGTCACACCCTGATAGAGGGTGACGTCATCGCCGATCTCGGCGGTTTCGCCGATGACGATGCCCATGCCATGGTCAATGAAGAAACGCCGACCGATGGTGGCACCGGGATGGATCTCTATACCGGTCAGCCAGCGGCCGAAGTTCGACACCAGCCGCGCCAGCCACTTGAAATCACGCTTCCACAGGGCATTGCCCAGGCGGTGCAGCCAGATGGCATGCATGCCCGGGTAGCAGGTAAGCACCTCGAAAGCATTGCGCGCAGCCGGGTCACGATGGAATACGCTTTGAATATCTTCACGCAGGCGTTCGAACATCTGATCAGTCCTTCCGTTTATGCGGCTCGCCCCGGACCACCTTCTGGGTCTCGGTAAGGATGCCGCGCAAAATGCTCATTTCCGTACGCTCGACCGCCACCCGCCCGTACAGCCGGCGCAGGCGCGGCATCAGGTGCTTGGGCTTGTCGGGGTCGAGGAAGCCGATGCCCACCAGGGTTTTTTCCAGGTGGTCGTAGAACAACTCCATTTCGTCCATGGTCGCCAGCTCGCTGGCGTCAGCCTTCTCGACCTTGCCCGGCGCTTCTACGGTGGCCAGCGAGGCCATGCGCACTTCGTAGGAGAGCACCTGGACAGCGGCAGCCAGGTTCAGCGAGCTGAAGTCGGGGTTCGAGGGAATGTGCACGTGGAAGTGACATCGCTGCAGTTCTTCGTTGGTCAGGCCGGCGTGTTCGCGCCCGAACACCAGGGCGATTTCCTCGCCACCATTGGCATGCTCCACCGCCTTGGCGCCGCACTCGCGCGGGCCGATCAACGGCCAGGGAATGCTGCGCTCGCGGGCGCTGGTACCCATTACCAGGTTGCAGCCGACCAGGGCCTGCTCGAGGCTGTCGACCACCTGGGCGTTATCCAGCACATCGTCGGCGCCCGAGGCCCGGGCACTGGCATCCGCAGCGGGGAATTCTTTCGGCTGCACCAGCACCAGGCGCGACAAGCCCATGTTTTTCATGGCACGCGCAGCGCCGCCGATGTTGCCGGGGTGGCTGGTATTGACCAGAACAACACGAATATTTTGCAGCAAGGTGTTGTGCTCACAAGGGCAGTAATCAGAACGTTCGATCTTACAGAACCGACAGACGTAACGCCATGAAAGCAAATGTGACACTTCTGCCGCCAAAGTTTTCTGCTAGAATGATCGGCTTTCTTCTTTAACATCTCCAGGTGACCCGCCCATGCAGCCTATGCTGAATATCGCCCTGCGCGCCGCTCGCAGCGCCAGTGAACTGATTTTCCGCTCCATCGAACGCCTGGATACCATCAAGGTGGACGAGAAAGAGGCTAAGGACTACGTCTCCGAGGTTGATCGCGCCGCCGAGCAGAAAATCGTCGACGCGCTGCGCAAGGCCTACCCGAACCACTCCATCCAGGGTGAAGAGACGGGCATGCACGCGGGCACCGGCGAAGAAGGCAAGGACTACCTGTGGATCATCGATCCGCTGGACGGCACCACCAATTTCCTGCGCGGTATCCCGCACTTTGCCGTGAGCATCGCCTGCAAATACCGCGGTCGCCTTGAGCACGCCGTTGTTCTCGACCCGGTTCGCCAGGAAGAATTCACCGCCAGCCGTGGCCGTGGCGCCCAGCTCAACGGCCGCCGCCTGCGCGTCAGCTCGCGCACCAGCCTGGAAGGCGCCCTGCTGGGTACCGGTTTCCCGTTCCGTGACAGCCAGATGGCCGATATCGACAACTACCTGGGCATGTTCCGCGCCCTGACTGGCCAGACCGCCGGCATCCGTCGCGCCGGCTCCGCCAGCCTGGACCTGGCCTACGTGGCCGCCGGCCGTTTCGATGCGTTCTGGGAGTCGGGCCTGTCCGAGTGGGACATGGCAGCTGGCGTGCTGCTGATTCAGGAAGCGGGCGGTCTGGTGAGCGACTTCAACGGTGGCCATGACTTCCTTGAGAAGGGCCACATCGTTGCCGGCAACATCAAGTGCTTCAAGGCCGTGCTGACTGCCATCCAGCCGCACCTGCCAGAAAGCATGAAGCGCTAAGCGCGGATAGCCGACAAAAAAAGCACCCTTTCGAGGTGCTTTTTTTGTGCCTGACATTAACCCCAGGCTTGCGCGAACCTTGTAGGAGCGGCCTTGCGTCGCGAAAGGGCTGCGAAGCGGCCCCAGCAATTTCTGATACGGCCTAAATCCCGGGGCCGCTACGCGCCCCATCGCGACGCGAGGCCGCTCCTACACAGAGCAGACCGCGCTCGGCTTACTGCCCAGCTTCGCTGAGGATCAGCTTGCCATTCTTGTCAACAGGGATGGTCGAGCCTGGCTCATGATCCATCTTCACCTGGCCCACCTTGTCACCGATGGTGTACTTCACGTTGTAACCCACCACCTTGTCGCTGATGTCATTGACCGTATTGCAGCGGGTTTGCGTGGTGGTATAGGTGTCACGCTGCTGCATGCCCTCCTGCACCTTGTTGCCGGCATAACCACCACCGACCGCACCGGCCACGGTAGCGATCTTCTTGCCGGTACCACCGCCAATCTGGTTGCCCAGCAGGCCACCGGCAAGGGCTCCCACCACAGTACCGGCGATCTGGTGCTGGTCCTTGACCGGCGCCTGGCGCGTCACGGCTACGTCCTTGCACACTTCACGCGGTGTCTTGATCTGTTGCTTGATCGGTTGCACGTCGGTGACCTGGGCGTATTCAGGCCCCTTGTTCACCAAGCTGTAGGTCGCGACAGCACCTCCGGCAGTGACACCGACAGCACCCAGCACAGCACCTACCAGCATTGATTTATTCACATGAACCTCCTGATCGTACCCGCGGGGGCTAGCCCGCCTTCTCCCTGCCTTGGAGCAAAAAAAAAGGCGCGAGTTCAACACTCGCGCCTTTTTGATCGCCAAGCGGCGTAAGAACCCCCCTTATGGGCGGTCGTCCACACCCTCAGCCTTTACCGGCGGGATCAGGTCTTCGCTGTTCAGGTTCAGCCAGATCAGTACCACGTTGGCGATGTAGATCGACGAGTAAGTACCGGCCAGGACGCCGATGAACAGGGCCAGCGAGAAGCCAAACAGGTTGTCACCACCGAAGAACAGCAGCGCCGCAATGGCCAGCAAGGTCGAAACCGAGGTGGCAACGGTACGCAGCAGCGTCTGGGTAGTGGAAATGTTGATGTTCTCGATCAACGAGGCCTTGCGCATGACGCGGAAGTTCTCACGCACCCGGTCGAATACCACGATGGTGTCGTTAAGCGAGTAGCCGATGATCGCCAGCACCGCCGCCAACACCGTCAGGTCGAAGGTGATCTGGAAGAACGACAGGATACCCAGGGTGACCACCACGTCGTGGATCAGCGAGATGATCGCACCCACGGCGAACTTCCACTGGAAGCGGAACGCCAGGTAGATCAGGATGCCGCCCAGCGCCAGGAGCATGCCCATGCCACCCTGGTCGCGCAGCTCTTCACCCACCTGCGGGCCGACGAATTCGACACGCTTGAGCGTGGCCGGGTTGTCGCCGCCAGCCTTCTCCAGTGCTGCCGCCACCTTGCTGCCCAGCTGCGGGTCATCACCCGGCATGCGCACCAACAGGTCGGTGGTCGCGCCGAAGCTCTGCACCACCGCCTCGTGGAAGCCGGACTCGACCAGCTCGGCACGTACGGCGTTGAGGTCGGCAGGACGCTCGTACGTCAGCTCGATCAGCGTACCGCCGGTGAAGTCCAGACCAAAGTTCAGGCCTTTCTGCCACCAGCTGAACAGCGCCAGGACAGTGAGGAGCACAGTAACGGCAAACGCGACATTGCGCACGCCCATGAAATTGATGGTTTTCATCGCAGCTCCCTCAAACCCACAGCTTCTTGATGTCACGCCCGCCACAAGTCAGGTTGACCAATGCACGGGTCATCATGATGGCAGTGAACATCGAGGTGAAAATCCCGAGGGACATGGTGACCGCAAAGCCTTTGACCGGGCCGGTACCCATGGCAAACAGGATGCCGCCGACCAGCAAGGTGGTCAGGTTGGCGTCGACGATTGCCGAGTAGGCGCGGTTGAAGCCTTCGTGGATGGCGCGCTGCACCGACATGCCGGCAGCAATCTCTTCGCGAATACGCGAGAAGATCAGCACGTTGGCGTCCACCGCCATACCCATGGTCAATACGATACCGGCGATACCCGGCAGGGTCAGGGTGGCGCCCAGCAGCGACATCAACGCCAGCAGCAGCACCATGTTGCCCGCCAGGGCGATGGTGGCCAGCACACCGAAGGCGCGGTAGATGGCGATGATGAACAGCGAGACGAACAGCATGCCCCACAGCGACGCATCAATACCCTTGGTGATGTTGTCGGCACCCAGGCTTGGGCCAATGGTGCGTTCTTCAGCGAAGTACATCGGTGCGGCCAGGCCGCCGGCACGCAGCAGCAGGGCCAGCTCCGACGATTCGCCCTGGCCGTTCAGGCCGGTGATGCGGAACTGGCTGCCGAGCGGCGACTGGATGGTCGCCAGGCTGATGATCTTTTTCTCTTCCTGGAAGCTTTGTACGGCAACGTCCTTCTCGACGCCGCCCACGGTCTGCTTGACGTAACGGGTGACCGGCTTCTGCTCGATGAAGATCACCGCCATGCTGCGGCCGACGTTGCTTCGGGTTGCGCGGCTCATCAGCTCGCCACCGTGGCCATCCAGGCGGATGTTCACCTGCGGGCGGCCGTGCTCGTCGAAGCTGGCCTGGGCATCGGTAACCTGGTCACCGGTGATGATCAGGCCGCGCTCGACAGGGGCCGAACGACCGCCTTCACGGAACTCGAAGACTTCGGTAGTGGCCTTGGACGCGCCCGGCTCGGCACCGAAACGGAACTCCAGGTTGGCGGTTTTACCGAGGATACGCTTGGCTTCGGCAGTGTCCTGCACGCCTGGCAGCTCGACCACGATGCGGTTGGCGCCCTGGCGCTGTACCAGCGGCTCGGCCACGCCCAGCTCGTTCACGCGGTTGCGCACGGTGGTGAGGTTCTGCTTGATCGAGTACTCGCGGATCTCGGCGACTTTCGCCTGGGTCAGCGCCAGACGCAGCACGGCAAGCTCGTTGCGGTCGCTGGTGGTCAGCTCGAAATCATTGAAATTCTTGCGGATCAGGGCACGTGCCTGTTCGCGGGTAGCATCGTCAGAGAAGCCCAGCATGATGCCGCCATCCTGCTGAGGCAGGCTGCGGTAGCGGACGCGCTCTTTGCGCAGCAAGGTCTTGACCTCGCCTTCATAGACTTTCATGCGGGCGCTCATGGCCTTGTCCATGTCCACTTCCAGCAGGAAGTGCACACCACCGGACAGGTCCAGGCCCAGCTTCATCGGGCTCGCACCCAGGTTGCGCAGCCATTGCGGGGTAGTCTGGGCCAGGTTAAGGGCCACGACGTAATCATCGCCCAGTGCCTTGCGCACTACATCCTTGGCTGGCAGCTGGTCTTCCTGATTGGTCAGGCGGATCAGCCCGCTGCCCTTCTCGCCCAAGCTCGCGCCTTTTACGGCGATCTTGGCATCGACCAGCGCCTTGCTGACGCGATCGAGGTCGGCCTGGTTCACCTGCAGCGCCGAGCTGGCACCGCTGATCTGCACCGCCGGGTCGTCCGGGTAGAGGTTGGGAGCGGAATAAATGAAACCGACCACCAGTACCAGCACGATCAGTGCATATTTCCACAGAGGGTATTTGTTCAGCATCACGCCGCCCGTTCAAGACGCGGGGCGCGTTGCGCGCCCCGACTGGAAAAATAAACCGGTAACTCAGATAGCCTTGAGCGTACCTTTTGGCAGGGTGGCCGCGATGGCACCCTTCTGGAACTTCAGTTCGACAGTGTCGGACACTTCCAGTACCACGAAATCATCGGAAACCTTGACGATCTTGCCGGCGATGCCGCCGTTGGTGACAACTTCGTCACCTTTCTGCAAGTTGCTCATCAGGTTTTTCTGCTCTTTGGCACGCTTGGCCTGTGGGCGCCAGATCATCAGGTAGAAGATGACCAGGAAACCGACCAGGAAGATCCACTCGAAACCGGTACCGGCTGGGCCGGCGGCAGGTGCAGCAGCGTCCGCGTATGCGGCGGGGATGAAGAAGCTCATTGGGCACTCCTAATGTAATTTTCTAATAATGGATGCGGGCAGTCAGTCCAAGGGCGGCACAGGCAGCCCGCGCTTGGCGTAGAAGGCGTCGACAAAGGCGGCCAATTTACCCTGTTGAATAGCCTCGCGTAAACCGGCCATCAAGCGCTGGTAATGGCGCAAGTTGTGGATGGTATTCAGCATGCTGCTCAGCATTTCTCCGCACTTGTCCAGGTGATGGAGATAGGCGCGGGAGAAGTTGCTGCAGGTGTAGCAGTCACAGGTCGGGTCCAGCGGCGATTCATCATGGCGATGGAACGCGTTGCGGATCTTGATCACCCCTGTATCGACGAACAGATGGCCGTTGCGCGCGTTGCGCGTAGGCATCACGCAGTCGAACATGTCGACGCCGCGGCGCACACCCTC